>JAGPKD010000019.1 GCA_018054125.1 Candidatus Oleihabitans oleiphilus
ACTTTTGAGAATGCTACCTTTACTATGGATATGATTAGAAAACAGGATTTTAAAGAAGTTATTCTGGTAACCAGTGCCATTCATATGCCCAGAGCGATGTTTGCTTTTCAGAATAGTGATATTCCTGTTATACCCTATCCAGTTAATTTTCTATATGAAAATATTTCACCAGGTCTGTTAAATATTTTTCCCAATAGAAGTTCCTGGGAGCATAACTTGAGAGCATTACACGAATGGGTGGGTTTACTTTATTATAAATTAATTATTTAAATTTGACTAAGAGAATCTTTTTTGCTATAAAATAGCCATTAAATTAAGGAGGATAAAATTATGCCCATTTTACAAATAGAGATATTAAAAGGAAGAACAATAGAACAGAAAAGAAAGATGGTCAAAAAGGTTACTGAGGCAATTACCGAAACTTTGAATTGCCCAGAAGAGGCAGTGAGTATTATTATCAGGGAAATGGAATGGGAAAATTATGCCAGAGCAGGAATTTTAAAAGCGGACAGTAAATAATATAAAATAATATAATAAAGATATCAGAAAGAATATAGGATGAACGCAGGGAAGAATGGAGAGCTAATTGAGTATAATCCTTCCCAGAAAGAAGAGATTCTATGGGCAAATTGAGTGAGTATGTGTTAAGTGAATATGAGCTTACTGAGCTAAAGAAAGCTCAACAAGATGAGCTGGTAGGTCAGGAAGTCTATGGCCGGCTATCAAAGTTAGTGCAAGACCCTCATAACTCTAAAATATTAGCCAAGACATCCGAAGATGAAAAGAAACATGCCCAGATATTCAAGAGATATACTCAGACAGATTTAAAGGTAGACAGATTAAGAGTGTTTTTTTATGTTTTTGTAGCACGGATGTTTGGCTTGACTTTTGGTATTAAGTTACAGGAAAAAGGAGAGGAGAAAGCACAAAAAGATTATAAACAATTGCTTAATGCGATACCTGAAATAAAAGAAATAATAGATGAGGAAGAAAAACATGAGGCTGAACTGCTAAGCATGATTAATGAAGAACAGCTTTCTTATATGAGCTCTGTGGTTTTGGGTTTGAATGATGCTTTAGTAGAGTTGACTGGAGCCTTAGCCGGTTTTACCCTGTCTGTGCAAAATTCCAGAATGATTGCTCTTCTTGGTTTGATTACTGGTATCTCTGCCGCCTTTTCCATGGCCGCCAGTGAATATCTCTCTACCAAATCAGAACCTGATCCAGAACAACAAAAAAGGGCAGGAAAATCAGCTCTGTATACCGGGATTGCTTATATCTTAACGGTAATAGCCTTGGTCTCCCCCTATTTTTTAGTAAATAATTATATCTCTAGTCTTATTATGACTATTGTGGTAGCACTGGTTATTATTTTAGTGTTTAATTATTATATTTCTGTAGCCAATGATTACGATTTCAAGAGGAGATTTCTGGAAATGGCCTCTATTAGCATTGGTGTAGCAGCTCTTTCTTTCCTCATCGGTTATTTAGTCAAAACTTTTTTAGGCTTTGAAGTATAAATAATTAGAGAGGAATATATTAGTAAACTAATATTGGGGTTTATTTTCTTTAAAGATATCTTTGACAGAAGAGAAGGAGTAAAGAGGTGGAAGAATCCAAGGTTTATTTTACCAATTTAAGAACAAGACCGGGAAATAATTTACTGGATAAATTAGAGAATTTAGTTTTAAAGGCAGGGATTGATAATATTGATTATAAGGGAAAATTTACGGCACTGAAGATACATTTTGGAGAAGCTGGTAATCTTTCTTATATCCGGCCAAATTATGTGGCCTGTATTGTTCGACTCATAAAAAAATTGGGTGGTATTCCCTTTCTTACTGATGCTAATACTCTTTATCATGGTAAAAGAGCAAATGCTATTGATCATCTAAACACTGCTATGGAAAATGGTTTCCATCGGATAGCAGTGGGCTGTGACGTGATTATAGCTGATGGACTAAAAGGAACGGAATATAGAGAAATTACTATTAATAAAAAACATTGTCGAGCTCCTAAGATTGGTGCAGCTATTGCTGATTCTGATATCATCGTTTCTCTTACTCACTTTAAAGGACATGAATTAACTGGTTTTGGGGGTACTCTAAAAAATTTAGGTATGGGAAGTGGTTCCCGAGCCGGGAAGATGGAGATGCATTCCACTTCTAAACCCAGAATTGAGATTAAAAATTGCACCAGTTGTGGATATTGTATTAAGAATTGTTCTCAGGGAGCAATAAAATTTGATAGAAATAAAAAAGCAAAAATCGATTATCAAAAATGTATTGGTTGTGGCCAGTGTGTAGCAGTTTGCCAGTATAGTGCTGCCGTAGCAGGATCTGATGCTTCTGGGGCAATCGTGCAGGAAAAAATAGCAGAATATGCCTATGCCGTATTAAGAGGTAAACCAAATTTTCATATTAGTTTTCTTATGAATGTTTCTCCTTACTGTGATTGCTGGAATTATAATGATATGGCCATTGTTCCTGATATTGGAATGGCCGCCTCTTTCGACCCAGTAGCCCTGGATAAAGCCTGTGTAGATTTGGTGAATAAAGCTTCTATGATTAAGCAGTCTATTCTGGAAGAGCGAAATTACCAGGTAGGTGAAGACAAATTTCATTATGTACATCCTGATACCGATTGGAAAGTAGGATTAAGGTATGCTGAAGAGTTGGGTCTGGGTAGGCAGAATTACGATTTAATTATAGTCTCCTGATAAAATTATTATTAGATACCCCAAAATTAATTATATTGTTATTACTTTTTTAATTATTTACGGTCTCTTTTCAGGTCATAAATAATCTTTTCCAGATACCATTCTTCGGTCTGACCAGGATGGCGTTCTTTTAGGCTTTTGATTTGTCTTTCAATTGTTTCATCAGCTAATTTGGTAGGAAGCCGAAGTAGTCGGCGACATTCCTGCCATAAGGCACGTTTTTTTCGGTCCTTCCTCCCGCTTTTTACTACATACAGGTAGATAAAAGTCAAAAGAATAATAATTATCAGGATAGTTAAAAGTTGATTCATAAGATCCTCCTATCTGATTATATCAAAATAATCAGGGGAGGCCTCCCCTGAAACCCCTCAATTATCACCCTCACTTTACCTCTCCCCTCTCAGGGAGAGGATTAGAGAGATGGTGTGAAAATATATTGTTTCTTATCTAAAAAGAGTATTTAATAGTATCATAATTTTTTTGAAATTCCGATACTATAAATATAGAATTACCAACATAATATTTGGTAAAAAAAGTTAGAAAATATTTTAATTTACAGTTATTATTATATTAGATAAAATAGCTTACCGTAAAAAATTATTTATTAGAGTCAGGAGTGTACTATTATGAAAGAATTAAAAATTGATTTAAGCATGATATGGGAAGCCATGGAGGATGTGAATAGGGAATATATAGAATATTATCTTGATCGGGATACTGGAGAGGTTATTGTCTTATCAGAAGAGGCAACCGCATATGCAGAAGAGGAAAAATTAAGAGATGATTTACCAGAATGGATGCAGGATGAAGTAAAAGTAGCTAAAGATATACTATATAACAACCCAGATCGTTATATTAATATACCTGAAAAGCCATCTTATGAAAGTTACCACATGATGGTGGAATATACAGAGGGTATAATGGACGAATTATTAAAAGAAAAATTAAAGATAGCATTGGCTGGCAAGGGAGCTTTTAGGCGTTTTAAAATGGTATTAGATGATTATCCCGATTACCAACAGAAATGGTTTCAATATAAAGAACAAAGATTGAAAGCAGAGGCTATAGATTGGCTGAAAAGCATTGGTATTAAAGCGATAGAATAATTACTTCTTCCCTATTAACCTATTAAATTAATAAAAATTATCTTAAAATAACCATTGTGGTTAATAATTATTAATTCTGAATTAACTCTATCATTTAATTGTTGGAAAGGAATATATATTATGGTTGATGAATTTATGCAAGAAGCAATACGACTATCCCTCGAAAATGTGAGGATGGGAGGAGGACCATTTGGCGCTGTTATTGTAAAGAATCAGGAGATTATTTCCAAGGGAGTAAATGCTGTTATTCAAAATAATGACCCTACTGCTCATGCCGAGATACAGGCTATTAGAGGAGCCTGTCAAAAATTAAAGACTATTAACCTATCAGGTTGTAGTATTTATACTTCCTGTGAACCTTGCCCTATGTGTCTTGGTGCTGTCTATTGGGCTCATCTGGATAAAATTTATTATAGTAATTCTAGAAAAGATGCTCATAAGATTGGGTTTGCTGATGATTTAATTTATTCTGAGTTTAATCTTCCTATTTCCGAGCGAGCTATTCCTTTAATTCAGATTAAAATAGAGCAAGCTAAAGAGGCCTTTCGATTATGGGAAGGATTGGTTAATAAAGTAAATTATTAATATCTACCTCTAATTTTGTAATTTTGCTCCATTCACTATGCTTAAAATAGTAATCTCTTAAGAACTAACAAGAAGATGTTTATGGAAAGATAAGGCTTTGAAGTTAAAAATGGGGAATAAAGATGAAACTTAAATTTTTTCAAAAAGATTCTTTAAAATTTTGATTTCAGTAGTAAAATGTTTTATTATTAAGTTCAAAAAATATTTTTAGTTAGGTACTGTCAAAACTAATATGAAAGAATATGAAAGCTAAATTTAGTTAAAATAGGAGGTTCAACATGAAAAAGAAGATATCGGGAATAACTATTGAATGCCTTAAAGGGGATATTGCTGCTCAACGAGATATGACTGCTGTGGTAAATGCTGCTAATGCCCAATTAAGACCAGGAGGAGGTGTGGCTGGAGCATTGCATAGAGCGGCTGGTCCCGGCTTAGGAGAAGAATGCAGACCTTTAGCACCTATTAAGCCAGGTGAGGCAGTTATTACTGGAGGCCATAAATTACCCAATAGATATGTCATACATTGTTTAGGACCAGTTTATGGCCTTGATAGTCCTGAGGAGATTTTCTTAGCAGACTGTTATCGTAATGCTTTACGATTAGCTGACCAACATCGTATTGATTCAGTTGCCTTTCCAGCTATATCTACCGGTGCCTTTGGTTATCCTCTTGAAGAAGCTACTCAAATTGTTTTTAATGCTTTAAAGGAGTTATTACCAGAACTAACCTATGTAAAATATATTCGCTTTGTTTTATATGACCAGAGTACCCTTTCTGTTTATGAAAAATATCTAGAAAAGTTAAATGAATAATTAAGGAGAGAGTAATGAATCATAAAATATTACCAAGTGAAAAGATTACACCAAATAGAAAAAGTAAAAAAAGAAAAGTTCCTCTTGGTCCTGTACCAGATCTGGAAGAGCATGTAAGACCGGATTGGTGGAGGAGAATTTTTAATTACCTTTATTTGAAAACTGATGGTGACGTGGTAGAGGATATAAATATAACTCGCTGGGAGGTAGACTTATTTCAAAATATTTTACAGCTTTCTCCAGAAGATAAATTTTTAGATTTGTGTTGTGGTCAGGGTAGGCATGCACTGGAATTGGGTAGAAGAAATTTTAAAAATGTAGAAGGACTTGACCGTTCTCATTATCTTATTCAAAAGGCCAAGACCTTAGCTAAAAAAGAAGATATTAATATTAAATTTAGAGAGGGTGATGCCCGGAAAATTCCCTGCCCTCCTGATACCTATGATGTAGTGACCATTCTGGGTAATAGCTTTGGTTATTTTGATTCTATCCAGGATGATTTGAGAGTGCTTAAGGAAGTGTTCAGAATTTTAAAACCCTGGGGTAAACTCTTAATTGAAGTTTCTGATGGAGAATATTTGAAAGAAACCTTTCAAAGTCGTTCCTGGGAATGGATAGATAAAAAACATTTTGTCTGTCGAGAACGCTCCCTATCTCATGATCAACAGAGGCTAATCTCCAGAGAGATTATCAGTCATATTGAAAAGGGGTTAATAACGGATCAGTTCTACGCTGAAAGGCTTTACTCTAAAGAAAGTTTGACTGATCTTTTAAGGAGTGCAGGTTTTTCAGATATTACTTTTCATGGTGAAATTTCTCCAGATTCAAAGCGTAATCAAGATTTGGGAATGATGAAAAGGTGTTTAATTGTTACTGCCATATCTAAGAAAGAGTGGGCTCCGGTAAGGAAAAAAGCGAAAAAACAGCTGAAGAATGTAGTAGTAGTTTTAAATGATCCTCATAAACCAGATCCCTTGAAACCTTCTACTGTGTTTGATGATGATGATTTCTATACCATAGATCAATTAAAATCGGGATTAAGAGAATTAATTGAATTTAAATTCGATTATTTTTGCGATCATAATAACTTGATACAAGATTTATGGAAAGCAAAGGATAAGATTGATTTTATCTTTAATCTTTGTGATGGAGGCTATAATAATGAGGCACCAAAAGAGCTTCATATTCCTTCTTTACTGGAAGTACTTGGTATACCATATAGTGGTTCAGGTCCTCAATGTTTAGCCTATTGTTATGACAAATCCTTGGTACGGGGAATCGCTCGAGAAATGGGTATCCCGGTGCCAGAAGCATTCTTTATTAAGCCGGAAGATGCTACCTTTGAATTACCTTTTAGTTTTCCAGTAATTGTCAAACCTAATTTTGGTGATTCCAGCTTTGGTATAACTCAAAAAAGTGTTGCTAATCATTTTGAGGAAATAGTGGACGCTATCTCAGAGATTAGGGAAAGGTTTGGCTATGATAAACCGATTTTAGTGGAAGAATTTCTTACCGGGAAAGATCTTAGTATCGGAATTATCGGAAATCCTCCTGAATCCTATCTGGTTTTACCTATTATTATGGCAGACTATTCTTCTTTACCAGATGATTTACCACAGATTTGTGGTTATGAGTCTAAGTGGTTACCGAATACAGCTTATTGGAATATTAAGTCTGTTAGTGCCGAACTTACTGAAGTTATTGAAAAATTTATTATAGAAAGTTGTTTAAAACTCTCAGAAAGATTAGAATGTAGAGATTATTGTCGATTTGATTGGAGACTGGATAGCAATGGCCAGCCTAAACTGCTGGAAGTGAACCCAAATCCAGGATGGTGCTGGGATGGTCATCTGGCTAAGATGGCGGAGCTTGCTGGTTTTTCATACCCAAAAATGTTAGAGATGATTTTACAAGCAGCAGGACAGAGAATCAGTCGAAAGCAATAGGGAAAAAAATCTATTTTATTTATTCGGAGATGAAACATTATTCTGAACGGAACCTGTGAGAAAATGGCCCTCTGGAATCCGATTGATCTCGGATATTCTGCTACCTATATTACTTACCAATTAATTACTGGTGAATTTAAGGCAGAACAAGGACAGATTTATGAGGTAGGTAGAATGGGTAAAATTGAAGTAGGGGAAAATAATGTTACAGTTATGGGTGAACCATATGTCTTTGATAAGAGTAACATTGAACAGTTTGCCGAGATTTACTGACGTATACGGTATTTTGAAGGCAATAAATAATTAATATATTATTAGTATTTTCTCTATTTTCAATTTTTTTTAATAAGGAAATATATACTAAGTTAGATTTTAAGATAGGGAAGAGATTAATAAATATTGAGCTTGATCTTAAGTTCAGGGGTTTCAGGGAGTACCTCCCTTGATTATCTCAAGGTATAGGAATTTCGATAATTCCGATACCTCAAGATAAGGAATTGATTTGTTATAAAAAATTTAGAAAGACAAGATATGGAAGGGCAATATATTCTTTTTACTTAGTGATAATAATAAGATGGAAATGGAAATAAAGGGGATTTCAAGGGGAAGGATTCACCTTGAATATCTTGTTTCTGATTAGTAAATCTATATTCTGTTCTATTACATTTGTTTAATCTGCACTTAATGAATTATAAGGGGTGGGTAAATGGCGACTAAAGTAATTGTCCCTCAAAAAGGACTTTCTGATGAAAGTTGTATCATATAGGAATGGAAAAAGAAAGAGGGGGACTGGGTAAAAAAGGGAGAAGTTATCTGTGAGGTAGAAACTAACAAAGCAGTTTTCGAAATAGAAGCACCAGTCTCAGGTGTTATTTTAAAGATTTTACATAAAGAAGGTAAAGAAGTTCCAGTATTGGATACCATTGCTATTATTGGAGAACCAGAAGAGGAATATGAATACCTGTTAAGGGGGCAAGAAGCTAAAGAAGAAACATCGTCTGAATCAGAAGTAAAAAGAAGCAAAATAAAAAAAGAGATAATACCAGAAGAAAAACCTGCTGAAAAGGTGTCAGAAGTAAAAATATCACCCAGGGCTCATAAAATAGCCCTGGAGGAAAATTTAGATATCTCTACTATTAAGGGCAGTGGTCCTGAAGGAAGAATTATTGAACGAGATATTAAAGAGGCTATAATGGCGAAGGAGACTCTCTTAACAGATTATGCTAAAGGAGGAAGAAAAACTGGTCTTCGGGAAATACCAGTGAAGGGAATTCGTAAGATTATTGCTGAAAAAATGTTGTTTTCTCTTCAAAATTCTGCTCAGTTAACGCTGCATTCTTCTTTTCAAGCGAAAAAATTACTGGAATATCGTACTCAATTAAAAGAATCAAGAGAAACATTATCCTATCCCGATATTAATATTAATCATCTTATTATGTTCGGTATTATTAAGGCTTTGAAAGATTATCCTCTTATGAATAGTCATTTTCAAGATGGTAATATTATCCAGTTTTCAGAAATTCATCTGGGTTTTGCTGTTGATACTAGCGAGGGATTAAAGGTACCGGTTATTCATCAAGCAGAAGAGTATACTCTGGTGCAATTTGCCCAAAAAGTACAAAAGTTAAGCCAGCAGTGTCTAGATAGAACTATTCCACCTGAGGACCTGGAAAGAGGTACTTTTACGGTAACCAATTTAGGTAATCTGGGAATTGAATACTTTACTCCTATTCTTAATCTGCCTCAGACCGGAATCTTGGGTATTGGGTGTACCCAACTCAGGCCAATTATGAAGTCTTATTCCCTTGAATTTTCACCTTTTATAACTCTTTCTCTTACCTTTGATCATCGAGTTATTGATGGGGCACCTGCTGCCCGTTTCTTACAGCAGGTTATTACCATTTTAGAAAATTTTACCTATCAACCTGATCAGAAAGTTTAGCCCATGTTTTTCTAATTCTGTTATTTTCATTATGAGTAGACAACGGGAGGAGTGATAAGAATGCCTAAATCATTATTTATTGATCCAAAAGAAGTTAGGAAAAAAGGTTATATTCATATTGACGATATTCCCTTGAATCAATACCAGCCTGATATCAAAGAGGAAGTAAAACTTTATGGTGAATCAACATTAAAGCAAGTCTATTATGACATGCTGATTATTCGTGAGTTTGAGACTATGCTGGACAATATTAAAACCAGAGGTTCCTATCAGGGGATAAGTTATAAACATGCCGGTCCAGCCCATCTTTCTTTAGGTCAGGAGTCTGCCACAGTAGGACTTTGCCTAAATTTAGAACCACATGATCTTATCTTTGGTTCCCATCGTAGCCATGGAGAGATTCTAGCAAAATGTTTTACTGCAGCAAGAAAGATAGAGGAAGAAGAGTTATTAGCAATAATGAAAGAGTATCTGGATGGCTCCTGTTTAAAAGCGGTAGAAAAAGACCAGCAGGAAAACCTATCCGATTTAGTGGAAGATTTTATCTTATATGGAGTATTAGCGGAGATTTTCGGGCGTGAGTATGGATTTAACAGAGGAATGGGTGGTTCTATGCATGCTTTCTTTCCCCCCTTTGGTAGTATGCCTAATAACGCTATCGTAGGTGGCTCCGCAGATATCAGCGTAGGTGCTGCTCTTTTTAAAAGAATTAACCGTAAGCCAGGAATAGTAATTAGTTCTATAGGTGACGGAGCCATGGGCTGTGGACCGGTATGGGAAGCTATAACCATTTCTGCCATGGAGCAATTTCATACCCTCTGGGATAAAGAAATTGGTGGCGCACCGCCCATTCTCTTTAATTTTTTTAATAATTTTTATGGTATGGGTGGACAGACCTATGGTGAAACAATGGGATTTCAATATTTAGCCCGCGTGGGAGCAGGAGTTAATCCCGAAAATATGCATGCCGAGAGAGTTGATGGTTACCATCCACTGGCAGTTGCTGAGGCTATAAACCGTAAGAAAAAAATTTTGTTAGCCGGTCATGGTCCGGTATTATTGGACACTATCACCTATCGTTTTTCCGGACATTCTCCCTCTGATGCCTCGGTCTATCGAACTAAAGAAGAGATTGAAAGCTGGCGGGCTGTAGATGGTGTGGAAGGATATCGGAAATATCTACAAGAACACGGTATCTTAAATGACGCTGAATGCCAGAAAATGAAAGAAAAGATAAGAGCCAAAATAAAACGAATTACTAAATTAGCTACCTCATTAGAAATATCTCCTAGGCCTAGGGGAGAATTATTTGAGAAAGTAATGTTTTCCAATCAGTTTTTAGATAAAATGGAGGAGCGGACACCGGAGCTATTGATAGCAGAAAATGAAAATTCACGAGTACAATCTATTGCTAAGAAGGAACGCTATTATCAGGATGAGCATGGAAAAGAATATCCTAGATTGAGACAGTTTACCTATCGGGATGCCCTCTTTGAAGCTATGTTATTCCGCTTTTCTCAAGATCCTACTATGGTAGCTTATGGAGAGGAAAACCGAGAATGGGGTGGAGCCTTTGGAGTGTATCGAGGGTTAAGTGAATCTTTACCCTATCACCGACTCTTTAATACCTCTATTTCCGAAGGTGCTATTGTGGGTTCGGGGGTCGGCTATGCCTTAAGTGGAGGTCGAGCGGTAGTGGAATTGATGTACTGTGATTTTCTGGGTAGAGCAGGTGATGAAATTTTTAACCAGGTATCAAAGTGGCAGGCTATGTCTGCTGGTCTGTTGAAGATGCCTGTGGTTGTTCGGGTCTCGGTTGGTAGTAAGTACGGAGCGCAGCATTCTCAGGATTGGTCCTCATTGGTTGCCCATATTCCTGGTTTGAAAGTCATGTTTCCAGCGACCCCCTATGATGCCAAAGGCATGTTAAATTTAGCATTAAGAGGAACTGACCCGGTCATTTTTTTGGAAAGTCAAAGATTGTATGATATTGGTGAACAATTTATTAAAGAAGGTGTCCCTACTGGATACTATGAAATTAAAGAAGGGGAACCGGTAATCAGGCGAGAAGGAGAAGATCTGACCATTATTACAGTTGGGGCTACCCTGTATCGAGCCTTAGAGGCAGCACAGGATTTAGAAGAAAAATATCATATTTCTACCGAGGTAATTGATTTAAGATTTATTAATCCACTTCATTATCAGCTATTGATTGATTCAGTCCGTAAGACCGGGAAAGCACTGTTGGTTTCTGATGCCTGTGAAAGAGGTTCTTTTTTACACACTGTAGCATCTAATCTCGGTCAATTGGTATTTGACCAACTTGATGGGCCTATAGTGGTAATGGGTTCCCGGAATTGGATTACCCCTTCTGCTGAGTTGGAAGAAATATTTTTCCCCCAGAAGGAATGGATTCTGGACATTATCCATGAGCGTATTTTACCCCTTCCCGGACATAAAATATCTAGCAAGCAAAGTACAGATGAGATTATTAAAAGAAATAAGTTAGGTGTGTAAACTAATAGCAGCAGTTTTCATTAATGGAAATAAATTGGTAGCTGATCAGGTCAGTAATTGATAATGGATGTTTTAGTTAATATTACTGAAAAATTGAATAGTCCTGATAAATTGAGTCGCCTGAAGGCAGTTGAAGAAATAGCCAGGCTGATTAAAAAAGGGGAAATAACCCGCCAAGAAAGTGAAGAGGTTAACAATCATGTTCACACCATTTATTCTTTTAGTCCTTATTCTCCTTCCAGTGCTGCTTATCACGCCTGGAGAGCAGGTCTCAAGACCATTGGTATTATGGACCATGATTCTATTGCTGGCTGTGCAGAATTAATACAAGCCTGTAAAATCTTAGGATTAGCTTCTACAGTAGGTTGTGAAATAAGGGTTAACTTTGATCAAACCAGGTTGCAGGGGAGGCAAATTAATAGTCCTGATGCAAAAAACATTGCCTATATTGCCATTCATGGCATACCTCAATGTCAATTTGCCATAATCAGAGACTTTCTTAAACCCATCAATGAAAGACGTAATTATAGAAACCGTTTGATGGCGGACAGAATGAATCAATTTTTACTTGATTATGGAATTGAAAAAATTGATTATTACCGAGATGTTTTTTCTATATCAAAGGCTGATGAGGGTGGCAGTATTACTGAAAGGCACCTTCTTTTTGCCCTGGCGAAAAGGTTAGTTCAACAAATTGGGAAGGGTGAACAACTAATTAATTTTTTGGAAGAAAAATTAAAGATAATCATTCCAGAAAAAATTAAATCTTTTTTAACAGAACTTAATAATCCCAACTATATTTATGATTTATTAGGAATTTTAAAGAGTTCCTTTATGGAAAATATTTTTATAGAACCTGACTATCAGGAGTGTATTTCAGTCTATGAAGCGATAAATTTTGTAAATTCTATTGACGCTATTCCAGCGTATGCCTATCTGGGAGATGTGCTGGAATCTCCTACTGGTGATAAGAAGAGCCAGCAGTTTGAGGATGATTACCTGGAAGAATTGTTTGATGAAATAAAAAAAATTGGATTTAAGGCGGTAACCTATGTGCCTCCCCGGAATACTGCCCAGCAATTGAAACGAGTGCAGAAGCTCTGTCAAAAATACAATTTGATGGAAATCAGTGGAGTGGATATCAATCAGCCCAGACAAAGTTTTAACTGCCCTGAAATACTAAAACCTCAATTTCATCATCTGATTGATATGACCTGGGCCTTAATTGCCCACGAGAAGTTAGCCAATTATAATTCAATTTATGCCCTTTTTCATGAACAGAATCCCTTACGAAATCTGTCATTAAGTGATAGAGTTAAAGTATATAGTTCCATTGGCAGGAATATTGATCCATTTAATCCAGAGAGAGTAGAACATTTGATCCCTATTTATTTCATTTAATTGGTGATCATAAATAGAAGAAAAATTTTATTATTATGGTAAGGTATAAATATTGAGATAGGGGTGTTTTTGATAAAGATTTAATGAGCATTTCTCATCGTAATTTTTAATTGAGGAGGCTTTATGAAAGATTTATTTGTGAAGAGAGTTATTCCCTTCATTAGAGGCCTTAGTTTTGACGGTGACCGAGGTAGATTTATTAAATATGAAAAAAATCCTGAAAAAATTACCCACATAAAACATTATATTAATAAACTTACTCAAGATAGTAAATTGTTAAACCCACCTCTTTTTGCTGACTTTCTTATTGAGGAAGAGTATTGGGGAGAAAAGAAAGATGATATTTTGGCAAGACTTTCCCAAGATTATAAACAATATAAAGATCAATATCATCATCACCCCAGGGTTATCGTGCTGGGGGAAAACGAAATATTATTTTCCGGTTCCACTTATCAGGAATCCTTAGCTATACAGAACGACCCCTTTGCTGAATTTTTACGTAGTTCTGCTGATCAGAAAGGTGAAACTAAATCTGAATTTGAGATGAGTAAATATGTAGATGGGAAAGTGATAGTGGTAACGGGAGGTGCTCAGGGAATTGGTGCCTGTCTGGTCAGGAGTCTGGTTAAAATGAATGCCTTCTTATTAGTGGCAGATATAAATGTAGAAGGTGCTGAACAGTTAGTTGAAGAATTAAATAATTTTTATAATAAAAAATGTGCTTCAGCAGTTAGCGTTGATGTAACAGATGAACAATCGGTTCAGGAAATGACGGAAGAGATTGTGAAAAAGGTAGGGGGAATAGACGTATTTATTAATAATGCAGGAGTATTAAAGGCCGGAAGTGTCAAGGAAATGAATTTTCAAGATTTTCAGTTTGTTAATAAAGTAAATTATTTTGGTTACTTTTTATGCACTAAGTACGTATCTAAGGTTATGTCCTGGCAGAATAAAGCTAACCCTGATTATATTACTGATATCATTCAGATTAATTCAAAATCCGGATTGGAGGGGTCCTATAAGAATTGTGCCTATGCCGGAAGTAAATTTGCTGGTATTGGGTTAACGCAAAGTTTTGCCAAGGAATTAATAGAGGATGGTATTAAAGTAAATTCAATCTGTCCCGGAAATTTTTTTGAAGGTCCCCTCTGGTCTGATCCCCAAAATGGTCTTTTTATCCAGTATTTAAAAAGTGGAAAGGTGCCGGGAGCCAGAGATATTGATGATGTTCGGCGATTTTATGAATCAAAGATACCAATGGGTAGGGGTTGTCTGTGTGAAGATATTGTAAAGGCAGTTTTATATATTATTGGGCAGCAGTATGAAACAGGTCAGGCTATCCCTGTTACTGGCGGGCAGGTTATGTTAAGATAATTAATGATAAGAAGGAAATTGGATTAGTTATATGAAAACAAAAGCGGTTCGAATTTACGGGAAAAACGATTTACGCCTGGAAGAGTTTGATTTACCACCTATGAAGGATGATGAAATCCTGGCTCATGTTATTTCAGATAGTCTATGTTTATCTTCTTACAAAGCTGCTATTCAGGGGGAAGAACACCAGCGAGTGCCAGCTAATGTGCATGAAAACCCAACTATCATTGGACATGAGTTTTGCGGTGAGATTATCAAGGTAGGGAAGAAATGGCAGCAGGAATTTCATCCTGGTGAAAAATTTGCTATTCAGCCCGCTTTGAATTATAAGGGAACACTTGATGCCCCTGGTTATTCATTTGCTTATATTGGTGGTGATGCCACCTACATTATTATTCCCAGTCAGGTAATGGAAATGAACTGTTTATTACCTTATAAAGGTGAAGCTTTTTATGGCGGTTCTTTAGCAGAGCCCATGTCCTGTATCATTGGTGCCTTTCATACCAGTTATCATATTACTCCGGGGGAATATATTCATCATATGGGAATTAAGGAAAAAGGTAATATGATGATTATGGGAGGAGCAGGCCCGATGGGACTGGGAATGATTGACTATGCCCTGCATCGTGAACAAAAGCCAGAGGTGCTGGTCATAACTGATGTAGATGATCAAAGATTAGAGAGAGCAGCACGAATATTTTCTATTAACTTAGCTAAAAAACTGGGAGTTAATCTTATCTATATCAATCCCCAAAGAGATAAAAATATTAGAGATCTCCTTATTTCTTTGGCTGGAGGGAAAGGATATGATGATATCTTTGTTATGGCACCAATTAGAGAAATGGTGGAATTAGCCGATTCCTTGTTAGCCAGGGATGGATGTTTAAACTTTTTTGCTGGTCTCACAGATGCTCAATTTTCTGCCTCAGTCAATTTTTATAATATTCATTATCTATCCACTCACCTGGTAGGAAGCAGTGGTGGAAATACCGATGATATGATTGAATCGCTGGAAATGATGGAAAAAAATCTAATTAATCCTGCTGCTATGATTACTCATATTGGTGGTTTAAATTGTGTAGTAGATACTACCCTTAATTTACCAAAGATTCCGGGTGGAAAAAAATTAATTTACACCAATATTAAAATGGACTTAATTGCTCTTGCCGATATCCAGCAAAAAGCAAAAAATGATCCTTTAATGAGAGAACTTGCTAAAATATTATCACGGACTAACGGACTATAGTCACCTGAGGCAGAAAAATATTTACTTGCCCAGGCGCAACCAATTTGAAAAATTTATTTTATGCTCTTAAAAGGAAATAAGGAATGAAAGTCTTATCCTTTGGTGAATTACTATGGGATATTATTGAAGAAAAAGCATATCTTGGTGGTGCACCTTTTAATGTAGCCTGCCATCTGTCCAAAATGGGAATTCAGTCAAGTTATATTTCTGCGGTTGGAAGTGATAAATTAGGCCAGGAGGCATTAAGAATTGCTAAAAGATACGGGCTTGATACCAGTTACATTATGACCCATCTTTATTTACCAACTGGTAAAGTAGATGTTTATTTAGACCAGGAGGGAAACCCAAAATTCCAAAATACCACTCTAAGTTAAGAGAACAGATTAGAGTTTTTAAGTGCCAGCAGAGGAAGAATAATCAAAAATTTTCCTCTTGTTGATTTGTATTAATTGATTCCTGATGGAAGAAAAGGAGAAAAAATAGTTGAGGGATATTGTGGTATGTGGTCATATCTGTCTTGATATAATACCTTCCTGGTTAACGGGGGGAATAGAAACACTGGTACCGGGGCATATTCTGGAAATGTCTGGTGTATATGTCAGTACTGGAGGATCAGTTGCTAATACTGGCTTAACCTTATATCGACTAGGAATAGAACCTATTTTATTGGGTAAAATTGGCAATGATGTCTTTGGGAAGATTATTATAGAAATATTAAAAAGTCAAAATGTTGAATTAAGTAAATATATGATTATAAGCAACAATGACTTCATATACTATTGTATTAAATCCACCAGATACCGATCGTATTTTTCTGCATTATCCTGGAAGCAATCATACTTTTAGGGCGAGTGAAATACCTTATGATCTTATTAAGGATGCAAAACTATTTCACTTTGGTTATCCTCCTTTGATGAAAAAATTCTATCAAAATGATGGTGAAGAGTTGATACAAATGTTTGCTAAAGTTCGTAGCTTGGGGATGATAACCAGTCTGGATATGGCGATGCCTGATCCGGAAACACCCTCAGGAAAAATAGATTGGCAAAAGTTACTGAAAAATGTATTACCGTATGTTGATATTTTTGCACCCAGCATTGATGAACTTCTCTATATGTGGAATAGAAAAGATTATCAGCAATGGAATTCAGGTGAAAAAATTTTGACACTTGATTGCCTATCACAGTTAAGTCAGGAGCTAATAGATTGTGGTACCAATTTGATAATGATTAAGTTAGGTAATATTGGTTTATTTCTACGTACTGGTAAACTGGCAAATATTTCTATTAATCAACAGAAGTGGTCGTTGAAACAGTTATTTTCACCCTGTTTTGAAGCAAAGGTGAGTGGAACAACTGGAGCAGGGGATGCGACCATTGCCGGATTCCTCTCTCAAGTCATACAGGATTCTACACCAGAGGAAGCTATAAACATTGCCACAGCTACTGGTGCATATTGTGTTGAAGCAAGAGATGCTACCAGTGGAATAAAATCAATAAAGGATATTAAAGAAAGGATTAAGGGCAACTGGAAAAAACAGTTGCCCTTAATTTCAACAAGGGGATGGAAATATCTTCCGGACTACCAGTTATGGGAAAAGGTTTAACATCAACGATTGTAAAGATTTCTATTAAGTATTAATAATTTGGGGGAGAGTAAAGAATGAAAGAAAATAGAGAAAAAATAAAATCAAAGGCACTCAGGTATTATAAAAAAGCAGGAATAATCCTATCTGATGAAGAAATTGAAAATATGGAAATTGCCGATATGGGATTAAATGATTTTGAAAGAACTGGTTTAGTACTGGTAGTGTAGGTGAATAATGATCGATATTATAAAAAATAATCACAAAATTTTTGAATACCTATGTCAATAACTTTAGAAAATGTCACCTAAATAGATAGTTAATTATCGCCAGAAAATGTCACCTTTATTAGCTTTTATTCTATTAGGAAAGCTGTCATCCTATCAATACTGGTAAAATCGGAAAAATG
>JAGPKD010000122.1 GCA_018054125.1 Candidatus Oleihabitans oleiphilus
CTTCTGCAAATAGATCTGCCAATTCTCTATATGGAGCAATAAATCCAATATTATACTTCATTGTTTTATCTCCATTTTATCTTCTTGATAAATTATGATTCTTTCTATTAAATAATGCTGCTCTTAACCTTACAAATTTATTCATCAGTATATTAAAAAGTTTTTTAGATTATTTTTTAATAAATCACTGTCCCTAAAATGAATTGATTGGATACCGATATTATGAGCAGAAATAATATTTTCCATAGTATCATCTATGAAAACAGTTCTTTCTTTAGTCACATTTTCATGTTTTAAAATGTATTGATAAAATAGTGGATCGGGTTTTGCAATTCCCATCAAATGGGAGGCATAAACTTTATCAAAAAAGTGATAATCTCCCTGTTCTAAATGATATTGATAATGAATCTGGAAGGTATTCGTTCCACAAACTATCCGGTATTTTTTCTTTAAATCGTTAATAATTTCAATTACTTCAAAATTTCTTCTGGGATGGAAATAGATTGCAAATAAATTTTCTTTAATTTTCCTGTTAATTTGGTTAGAAATTTGCAGCCAGAATTGCTGAGCATCTATTTTACCGGTAAGTAGTTTGGTCCAATTTTTCCCAGCTAACTGAAAAAATCTCTTTTCTGTTATTCCTAAATATTCAACAATTGACGGAATAACATTGGTGTTAATAGTAACAACACCACCCATATCAAATATAAATAATAAGCTCAAAATACATTCTACCCTTTCTCTACCCTTTTCGGGATGAAAATAAGGCAGCGCCTCCCATAAAATATTTAGAAAGCCTAAAAAACAAAATCAATATAGGAATACTGGCAATGGAAGCAACTGCCATTAAGGCTCCTTCATCGGTGTGTTTTTCGGAAATAAATTTTACAATATACTGAGGAATTGTTTTCATTTCTTCACTTTGGATAATAAGTAAAGGCCACAATAGATTATCCCATTGCGATTTAAATGTTAGTACAGCTAGCGAAGCCATAGCCGGTATACTATTGGGTACAATGATGGTCCTAAAAATCATTATTTCACTGGCACCATCAATTCGCGCTGCATCAAGGATTTCATCAGGAAAAGTAATATAATACTGTCTCATTAAAAATATGCCAAAGGCATTCACTAAAAATGGAATGATTAATCCCTGATAGGAATCCTGCAATCCAATCTTGGTTATTACTAAATAAAGGGGAATCATTATAGCCTCAAAAGGAATCATAAAAGTAGCCATAATCATCATAAAGACCACATTTTTGCCCCAGAAATGGTATTTAGCCAGCCCAAATCCAGTTATGGCAGAAAGAATAACGGTAGTAACTGTAACTGCCCCGGCGACAATAAAAGAGTTTAATATATTTCTGATATAAATAAAACTCCCATCATTCCCTCGTAAACCATGCCAGTAATTCTGCCAGTAAATACCCTTGGGAATCCAGGGAAAAGGCATTTTCATCACATCACTGGCTGGCATTAACGATGCTGTAAACATAAATACTAAAGGAGCTAATATGAATATAGCCATTCCTATTAAAAATAACCAGATAAAACTGTCAATAATGACTGATGAAAAAATTCTTTTTTTAATTTTAATTTGCCGCTCATTTTGCATAATTTAATACCTAATAACTCACTTCTTCAGAATGAGAAACTCTAAACTGTAACCAGGTAAAGATTAGCATTATAAAGAAGAGTATAATACTCATAGCGCTTGCTCTCCCGATTCGGTGATCCCTGATTGCTGTATGATAAATATTTAAGGTAATCACATTAATGGGAGCCATTGGTGCACCTCCTTGCGTAAATAGGTATTGGGTGCTAAATGTTTTCAAACATTGCAACATGGACATTACCGACACTAAAACGGTAGTTGGTTTTAAGAGAGGAAGGGTAATATATAAAAAATCCTGCCACTTACTTGCACCGTCAATAAGAGCCGCTTCATGGGTTGATTGAGGAATTGTGGTTAGCCCAACAATAAAAATTATGGTAAAATATCCCAGATATTTCCAGCCATAAACGACCATGGTTGAAATCTGTACCATTACAGAATTAGCCAGAAATTTATGATCAACACCAGGTGTATTTAATATGAAATTAAGAAACTGATTACCTAACCCCCTCGGATCGAAAATCAATAGCCATATCACCGCTACTACGACCGAAGATAACACAGCAGGTGAATAATAAGCCATCTGGAAAAACCATTGAAACCTTTTCCTGCTGATAATAAAATTAGCCAGGATTAAACTTAATATTACAATGGGGATAAAAGTTCCAATGGTAAAAACAGCAGTTGCTCTCATGGAGTTCCAAAAATCAGGTGATTTCAGTAAATAGGTATAGTTCTGAAAGCCAATAAAATCAGGTGGTTTCAAGGAAAGCAACTTTTTATTGAAAAAACTGGTATAAAAAGCAGTAAAGATGGGATAAAAACTAAATAAGGAGAAAAAAATAATGGAAGGGATAATAAAAATTAATCCCCATCGTGCTTTTTTTTGTTCAATTCCTGGTTTAAGTAGAGATAATTTCATATTTAATTAACCTTTATGACGAGTATGACGAGACAAAAGGGGCTAGTCAGAAACCTAGCCCCTGAATCTGATATTAATATTCTTCTTCCAATACTTCCTGGACTTTCAATTTTAATATCTGTAATGCAGCTTCAGGTGTCCTGCCAGCAAGCATCACCGATTCCACCGCTTCACGAATATGCTGTTGAATAATAGCACTATTTTCTCCATAGTAAACAATATGCCCTCTTTCCATATCTTTCCTGAATACATCTGAATAAGGCATCTCTTTAAATTCTTTTGATTCCATCAGACTAACTTTTGGTTGTATCAGACCAACTTTCACTAAATATTCTTCAGGGTGACTCAACATATAGCTGATAAATTTCCAGGCCATTGCCTGATTCTCCTTTGGTTTTTGTTGATTAACTACATAATAGTGACCATAATAAGCGCTTGCTACATCCTGGACGGCATCCTCAAATACCGGGAAAGGAATCACTGCCCAATCTCCGCTTTCATAAAATTCGGGATTATCGTTTTTAATTCTTCCTTGCTGGTAAAGACCAGAAGTACACATCGCTATATCATTATTATCTTTATTAAACAAACTTCTGGCATTAGTATAAGTTGGTGAACCCAGATTTTTACCGTTTGGACCCCATTCCTGCATGAAAGTTAAAAATTTTAACCATGCCTCATCATTAATAATTGCTTCTTTCCCATCATCACTAATCAACTTCCCGCCTAATTGTTCTACCATGGGAACCATCGCCACCAGATAATAGGGATACCGGAAATCAAATCCTCTTCGGGTAATAATTTCCCCATCTCTGATGACAATTTTTTCGGAAACCTCAACCATTTCCTCCCACGTTTTAGGATAATCTTTATCCGGATCCAGACCGGCATCCCAAAAGACCCTCTTATTTAGATAAATACACCAGTTAGTCAATTCCATTGGCAATCCATATAAATTCCCCTGGTAGGTAACCGGATCCAATACTCCCGGTATATAATCTTTATAAACCGCTTCCAAACTATCATAACCAGCAGCTTTATAATCTATAGGCGCCAGACGATTATTAACAATATAGGCATATTCATCTTCAATCTGTAAATTAAACATATCGGGGCCCTGATTGGCAGCAAAAGCGGTCAGTACAATTTCAGCCATTCTGTTTGAGGGATTGGTTACCCGTTTGATAGTAACACCTGGATTGGCTGCTTCAAATTCCTCAATGTAGCGATTTTCAATTTCGGTCCGGTTAGGATCTTCTTGAGTCCAGTAGGTAATTTCAATATTTTTTTCAGCACATACCGGTAAAGTTAATAAAAAAATCATCATTAAACATAAAATTATTTTCTTCATAGTTTAGTATAAACCTCCTAAAATTTTTAAAAATTAATATACTTTCCTATTTTAAATACCCTAACTTATAC
>JAGPKD010000020.1 GCA_018054125.1 Candidatus Oleihabitans oleiphilus
TAGGAGGCCGGTATTTCCTTTTTCTTTTCTATTATACTGTCAAAGAACAGAATTGACCAAGAAAATGATTACAGTTAGAGATATAATTAAAAAAATATTAATTAGTTTTCACACAGTCTGCCGTCCCCTGTTCTAGAGAACCGTCCCCTGTTCTATTTGTTCTTTGACTATCCTCCGCCTGAGGGAGGAAATATAATCAGTTCATCACCGTCTTCCAATTTAGTAAGAAGACCATCTAAAAACCTAATATTCCTACCATTCTTCAAGATAAGAATATTAGGTTTAATTTCTCCCGTTTTACTATCTATTATAGCCTCTACTCCCTCAGAGGGTAAATAGGAAGGGGAGAGAAGCTCCTTTAAGAGAGCACCCTCTTGTAATTCTACCTCTCTCTCTTTCCCCAGGACCCCCCTTAAGGTAGCAAAGGCCTTCACTTTTATCCTCATTGATAATTATTTCCTTCCTATTTTCCTTTTAGAAGATAATATTTCTTAAAGAGGGATGAATTACCGGATAAGTCATAGCCCCTTTTAACAATAAGTTTATTTTCCCATTTACCTCTATCTGGTTTTTCAGCATAAAAAGGTAGACACCTGGATTACCTACTGCTCCTATCAATACAAAACCTACCAGCCTGTTATTACGAACCAATATTTTTCTATACTCTCCAGCAAAATATTCCTTATAAACTTCAAACTTATTCTCAGTACTGATACCAGCAGTAAAAATATTTTGCCCAAATATAGTAAGTATATTTCTTGCTATTTCTTTGGGATACTCCAGCCTTCTTCCACCCGCCATATTTTCACCAGCAATCTTCCCTTGTTCTATGGCTACTGGCCATAAGGCATGCATCCTCAAATCATTATATACCAAATCCCTGCTTTCCGTAACATCGCCTGCAGCATAAACATCTTCCACTGAGGTCTGCAAGTACTCATTAACTTCTACCCCTCGACCTATTTTTATTCCCGTATCTTTTAGAAAATCAACAGCAGGCTGCACCCCTTTACCAAAGACTATACAACTGCCTTTCAGAATTTTTCCGGATTCAAGAATCGCATAAGTTATGCCCTCTTTTTCTTCCACTTTTTTTATATTCTCACCAGTCAGTAATTCTATCCCTTTTTCTTTAGCACAACTTTCTATCACTCTTGACCCTTCTTCATCCAAAATTTGAGATAAAATCCTATTGGAATGCACTATAAAAACAGAAGGGATTCCTATCTTCCAAAGGGCATCAGCTATCTCACAATTCACCAGACCAGCCCCAGCCAGTAAAACTTTCTTCTCTTTAGCATTTTTGATTCTTTCTTTAAGTCTAAATATATCTTCCAAATTTCTTATAGTAAGGAGAAGAGGCGAGCCTTTCTTTTCTACCTCAGGAATATAAGGACGAGCACCAGTAGCAATAAGTAGCCTATCATAGGAAAATTCCTCTCCACTTTCTACCTCTACTATCCTCCGGTCTTCTCTTAAAGCAACTACTTTTTTATTTAATAATAATTCTACTCCTTCGGGTATCCTTAAATATAAATATTCCTCCTGGCTACATTCCCCGGATAAAAGGTAAGGGAGAGACATTTTACTGTAAGGTGGAGATTTTTCCTCCGATAAGACGGTTATTTCTCCCTCTCTATCCAGTTCTCTTATTCTCTGTGCGGCGGATAAACCCGCCGCACTTGCTCCGATAATCAGATATTTCATCCTACTCCACCACAAGCTCTAGTTCTTTTAGTTTCCCCTCGCCAGGAACACCATCATTATCCCAGCCTCTTACCTTATAATAATCAGCAAGCATCTTATCTAATTCCTCTATCTCCCCTTTAGAAGGACCACTCTTGATAGGCTCTTTCAAAATCCTGGGAGGGAGGGTGTCATCTTTTCTGCTAAATCCAGCCTTAAGATTAAATAACCTTTCCAGATTCCAGATTCTCTCTCCAATTTGCATAAATTCCTTTTCCCCCACTTGAAATCCCGTAGCTGTAGAGAGGAGTAAAGCAATATCTCCTCCACCCAGGCCAAAAGTGGTAAAGAGGCAGATGCCAGTAGAATCTAAGGCTGCAGTTAAATCTTGAAAAGTCTTTACTAATTCAGCTTTACCTTCATATTTTAAACGATCCACCGCCCCCGATAATACCTCAGCAGCAATAGTGTATCCCCTAACATGACAGGCTCCTCGATTACTGGTAGCAAATTGTAAACCAATCCCCTTTACCCCTCTGGGGTCATAGGCAGGGAATTCTTGTTTTTTCGCACTCATAGAAAGTTCGGGATGTTTATAATACTCGGCTAATCTATAGGAACCCTGGGCTAAAAGTTTACCTAATTTCTCTTTTTGTTCACCCATCAATTTTATGGCTTCCACTAAGGACTCTCCGGAACCAAAAGTTAAAGGGAAAGGAGCATCTTCTTTGGGTAGATATCCTTTTTCGTAAAGTTCCATAGCACAAGCCACGGTAACCCCGGATGAAATAGTATCTATCCCGTATTTATCGCAAAGATAATTAGCCATCAGCACCGCGTCAAGGTCAGAGATACCGCACATTGCCCCTAAGGACCAAACTGATTCGTATTCAGGACCTCCTCCCTGAGCTCCTTTATATTTCCCCTCTTTAATCACGGTAACTCTACCGCAGCCAATGGGACATTCGGCACATGCTTCATTTCTTATCAAATTCCTCTCTCTTAAAGTCTCACCGCTAATCTTCTCTGCCTCCGGGAAATAGGCATCCTGAGAATTTTTTGTGGGAAAGGCCCCGATACTGTTTAAGACATTTACCAACATAGCTGTTCCTAACATTGCTGCCCCACCACCGGAGAAGGCGTCTTTACTCAATATTTCTCTGGTTTTGGTAACTGCCTCTCTAAATTCTTCTGGCTCTGCTACCTTTACCTCCTGATTACCCCTTACTGCTATTCCTTTAAAGTTTTTACTGCCCAAAACCGCTCCTACTCCGGTCCTTCCCGCTGCTCTATGACCATTAAACATTACATTAGCCAAAAGAGATTGTTTCTCTCCAGCTGGACCTATCTCCATAGTCTCGGCCAGAGGATGGGTCTTCTCTCTTAAAATTTTATCTGAATCATCGGTGGACTTGCCCCAGATATCCTGAGCTGGTCTTAATTCCGTTATCCCTTTATATATCCACAGATAAACCGGTTCTTTGGCTTTCCCTTCAATGATAACCAGGTCAAAACCAGCATGTTTTAAAGCTGGACCAAAATGACCGCCAGCGTTGGAACAGGCAATGGTTCCAGTAAGAGGACCTTTAGTAATCACCATAGTCCTTCCGGAAGAGGGCGCTAAGGTCCCTCCCAGTGGCCCAGTGGCAATAATCACTTTATTTTTTTCAGACAATGGGTCTATCGCAGGGTCAACCTCATCATATATAATTTTAGTGCCATATCCTCTTCCTCCAATAAATTTTTTAGCCCAATCTTCTCTTAATTCCTCTACCGTTATTTTACCGCTACTAAGATTTACTCTTAAAATCTTTCCTTGAAATCCTCCCTTAATCATCACGAACTCACCCCCTTGGCCAGGTCTTTGCCAATCTCTTTAAGCAGAACAGCGGTCCTTTTTTGTTTGGCCAGAACCACATCCTCAACCTCTTCAAAAGTAAGAGCCTCTGCTTGACATACTTTTAGGCAAGCTGGCTCTCCATTACAATTATCACACTTAATTATCTCTTTTCCGTTATGATTCAGTTTTACTGAACCCCAGGGACAGGCGATAATACATTGTTTACAGCCAATACATTTCTCTTTATCAAGATCTACTACACCAGTCTGGTCATTTTTGGTAAGAGCTGAGGTAGGACAAACTTCTGCACAGTAAGCTTTTTCACATTGCAGACATAAAGTAGGAACAAAACTAAGGTCTTCGAGAAAAATGTTAACTTCTATCCTCGAATTTAGGGGATTAAAAGTGCCAGTGTGTTGAAAAGAGCAAGCATATTCACAGGCTCGACAGCCGGTACATTTTAACGGGTCTAAAATTAACACCTTCATAACTATACCTCCACTTAAAAAATGATAAATTTAATCTAACCTTAAATTTTCCTTTCCGTAATGGGAGGTATAACCGTTTCCCGTCATACCCTATCGACCAGGAACCATAATTTAAAATTACAGGTATCCTGATTCGGAAAATTGTTTAGTGCATTTATATATTTAAATCCCAAGATCACCCCCTAAAAGACTTAAAATATAAAATATCTAAACAACTATTTCCGTAAATTTTCCTTATTTCACCCCCTTTAATCCAGAAAGTTTCTTCTTACTTCTAGACGAATTACTTATTATTATTTACTTATTGAAAAAAGAATTGAGGTTATTACTTTAAAAATTCCCGCTTTTAATTTATTATACCACATTTAATTTATTAATAGTAGGAGCGAATTCCCTCACAGTACTGAACAATAATTTTTTAATTCAGCGCAAAGTTAAGAAAAGTTAAGAAATTATTGGAAGTTTTAAGAGGCTATGATGGAAGACAAGATTTATCTAAGGACCTTCGATAATACCAAATTACAGTAAAAAGAGGACGGTTTTCTGTTTCAGTTTTTATTTCAATGAAACAGAGAACCGCCCCCTGTCATATTTAAAAATTTTACTTTATTTAAATAATTTTCTATTTTCAGTTCAATTCTAACTTTTACCTTCCAATCTCCGTTGAGCCTCTTTTAACCAGTAGTTAGCTTGGACATTATCCGGTTGCAGGTTCAGCACCTGCCGGTAATTACGAATAGCCTCCTGATAATTACCAGTTTCAAAATAGACTCTCCCCAGCCAGTAATAAGCATCGGCAAATCTGGGATTTAAGCGAATAGCCTCCCGATAGCAATCAATAGCCCGACCATAGTTCATTCTCTCATATTCATTATAACCTTGTTCATACCAGTTGTAGGCTTCTTTACCATATTTGAGAGAAGCTTCAACTTTATCATGAAAGTACTGAGCTCTGGGATAGTTAGGATCTAGTTCCAGAACCCTTTTCCAATAGAATAAAGAGTTCTCTAAATCATCAGTTTCATAAAATACCCGAGCAGCCCAGTAATTGGAATCAATTAAATCAGGATATTCTTTAATAGAATTTAAAAAGTAGATAAGGCTCTGCTCATAGTCGCCTTTCTCATAAGAATTATAACCTAAACGATAATAGGCATGGGCTAAATTCTGTTTTACCTGCGGAGAAGTTATATCACTATTCTCAATCAAACTCAGGTATTTATTCCATTGTTCCGCTTCACGATAGTACCAGTTGGTATGTTGAAACATCAAAGCCAGGTAATAATGTGCTTCTACAAAATCCGGATCGATAGCTATGGCTTGCTCTGCATAATCAATTGCCTCTGCCCACAATTTTCTTCCCGGGTAATTGGCACCCTGATAAGTAGCCAGAGCCTCTTCCATTTTCTCCACCGCTTTTTGCAGGTATTCTACTGCTTCTGGTTCTGCATCGCTATAAATTGTTACACCCTGTGCTACCCCATTCAGGATAAAAAGCTGAGTAAAAATCAGAAATAACAATAGTAGTACGGGGCAATATCTTAACTTTATTTTATTAGTCAATTTCATTCCTCATCTCCTCCTTAAAATTTACATTTTTAGGCTTCTTTATTGATATTATAATAGCATAAAATATGATAAATAACTATAGCTCTTCCTTCAAAATAGAAAGATAATTTTTCTTAACCAGTTCAAAATCTTCTCGATATTCTGCACTAACTGAACTGGCTGGTGGCAGTTCTAATTCCAGAAAATTAATTCTTTTTCCATCTTTACTAATAGAAAAATCCAGATGAGGACCAGTAGCCAGACCAGTTGCTCCGACATAACCAATTATCTCTCCCTGTTCTACTCGTTTACCTACTTGCAATCCCTGAGCAAATTTAGAAAGATGACCATAACCGGTAATATAGCCATTGGGATGTTTAATCTGGATATAGTTACCATAGCCTCCTTTATCATAATATCTGGAAATTACAGTACCTGCTCCTATTGCTACCACTGGCGTTCCAGTAGGTGCAGCATAATCGATAGCCAGATGAGGTCGCCACATTCTAAGAATAGGATGTAATCTACTTTCGGTATAATAAGAACTTATATACTTGTAATTAAGCGGCGCCCTTAAAAATGCTTTTCTTAAACAGCGACCATCTTTATCATAATAATCAACATTCCCGGCCGGGTCCTGGAAAAGAATAGCAGTATGGGTACTGAGCTGCTCTCCCTCATAAACCGCAGCCAGAATATCTCCCCAGCGATAAAAATCTCCCCGGTATAGCCTTTCTACTAATATTTTAAAGGTATCCCCAGGCTGACATTCGGTCAAAAAATCAATATCCCAGGCAAAAATTTCCGCTAACTGAACCGCAAGCTGACTGGAACTACCATAATCAATCATAGCCTGATATAATGAGCTTTCAATTACCCCCTCCAGGCAGACAATTTCCCGGAATATTTCACCTTTAGTTACCTCTATATTAGCCAGCTCATTATCTGGAATTTTGATATAATAGGCATCTAATTGATTGGGTTGATAATCAAACTGAACTATTTCCCCTTCCCCATTGTAATGAACAGTAAATTTAGTACCAGCATTTAAGCGACTGATATCTACTACCGACTGCACCTTCTCACCCAGACGTAAAATCTCAGCCGGTGAAATACCCACTTTAACCAGATGTTGATAAAGAGTTTCCCCCTCATTAAGTTTTCCAGATACCTGTTTAATTTTCGGCTTTTCACTCACTCTTTGATAGCTCAGGTTTAACCTTTCTAAGTCTAAGCGGTCCTGGTTGAGTGTTGCAATATGCTCAGTAATAAGTTGCTCTAGCCCATCTGAACTATAATCAATAGTGTGAGGTGCTATTTCTTCGGATTTTTCTTCTGAGCTTAATGGCATTACCGGCGGATTAAAGAACAGTTTGATACCTACCAGTACCAGAATTACCCCCACAAAATACCATAATCTCTTTTTGGGAATAAAAAATTCCTTCTTTACCTTTTTTGCCTTTCGCTCTTTTTTGTTTTGATAAAATTGATGAGAACGAAAAGTATTATATCTTTTGATAGACAAACAGCTTACTCCTTATTAATCATATTAATCATATAATATTTCTGCACTTAGGAGGCTCAGCATTTTTTTCTTATTGGTTTTTTATTTATTGTTTTATTATATTATAAATCTCACTTATTACCAAAAGCAAGTAACTATAAAAATTGGTAGATTATATTGTATTGGTATACCAAAATTAGCTAAAATTATTACATATATTATATATTATGAATGAAAAAACTTTTACTTATCATTTTTCTGCAAATTACGATAAGCATTAAGAAAATAACGATCAGTCATAGAAGCCAGATAATCCAATACCACTTCTTCTGGTAAATATTCCTTTAAATATTTTTTTCCCTTATCCTCACCTCGATTAAAAATCCATTCCTGAAAAACAATTGAATCACTCTTTTGTTCTTTTATATCCTGCACAAAATGGGTAAATAAATAAAAAAAGGCCTTTCTAATTTTCTCTCTTTCCCTTTTTAAGAGTTTATTTTCATAAATATGCTGCAGGTTAAAACTTTTTAGCTGAAAAACACACTCCGCGATGTTCTGAGAATAACGAATTTCGTTCTTCCCATAAGAATTTTTAATAATATCCTGTACCAGGGTATTGATAATTTCGCTATTACTTCCCCCGAGTGTTTCTCTGATTTTAGTTGGTAAATTACTCTTTTTAATCAAACCGAGGCGAACCGCATCTTCAAAGTCCTGACCAATATAGGAAATTGAATCGGTGATACGAACCAGGCAACCTTCTAAGGTGGCAGGAAAGGTAATTGCTTTTTCTCCTTTTTGCTTGCGCACCACATAATCCTGGATATCTGCCTCAGTCTTAGCCAAATTGGGCTTTACCGCCACTTCATTAGCCTCCCCATCATGGGAGATAATACCATCTCTAACCTGGAAGGTCAGATTCATCCCTCTATTGGCATCAGAAAGCTGATCAACTACTCGTAAGCTATGCACATTATGAAAAAAAAGATTTAATCCCTGTTCTTTAGCTATTTCCTGTAAAAATTTTTCTCCGTCATGTCCAAAGGGAGCATGACCTAAATCATGCCCCAGGGCAATGGCTTCAATCAAATCCAGATTGAGTCTTAATACCTTTCCTATGGAACGGGCAATCTGTGAAACCTGTAAGGTATGAATACTACGATTGGCCAGTTGTTCATCAAAACTGGCTGCATTGTAAATAACCTGGGTCTTGCCGATATAACGACGAAATGATCCAGAATACAATATATGATCCCGGTCCCTGGCAAAAGGCCCTCTTAAGGGATGGGTCAGGGGTACTCTTCTTAAAGCAGCAGCATTCCGAGTGGCAAAACCAGATAAACTTTCATCCTCTTTATCCAGAATCTCTTTTTGAAATTGTTTATCATCCATAATAACATCATAATAATTTTTATTACTTATTATTATTTCTCATTTAGCCATTTATCACTACCTATAAACGGTGATAATATTTTATATTATTCAGGGAAAAAACACAACTCAAACTTAAAATAGGCTCTATCTATTTAAAAACGAGAATAGTGGACAAGCCTGGCAGCCAGGATTATTTCTCTTGCAGTAATTCTTGCCAATCATTACCAGCTGAGCATGAAATTCATTATACAAAGAAGGTTCGGGAGGTAAGTGCTGCATAAAAAATTGTTGAATATGCTCGTAATTCTCATCAGGAGAGAAATAGCCATGCCGTTCAAATATTCTTCTGGTATAGGCATCAACTACAAAGACTGGCTTCCCCCCAGCATATAATAAGATACTATCAGCTGTTTCCGGTCCTATTCCATTTATAGCCAATAGTTCTTCCCTGATGATATGCCAATCACGGTTAAATAGTTTTTCTAAAGAACCACCGTATTTCTGGTAGAAAAAGTTAATAAAGTTCTTCAGCCGTCTTGCCTTGAGGTGGTAATAACCACAGGATTTGATTAGGTTTGCTAAATATTGCTCATCAATATGAAAAAGTGCTTCTACCTCCAGCAACCCTTCTGCTTTAATTTTTGCTAGAGCTTTGCTAACATTCTGCCAGTTGGTATTCTGGGTTAATATGGCCCCTACTATAATCTCCAGCTCGGTTTCACCAGGCCACCAATGCAAAGGACCATAAAAATTTAAAAGAACATTATGCAGGGATAATAGTTTATTGGTAATACTACCGTCAATTTTCTTATCTTCCATAATTAATTTGGTTATATTACAAACTAAAAAAATCGGCCAAATGGACCTTTTCCAGGAAGCAGACCAATAATTTAATGGTTGCTTCTACATCATCTAGATGGCACATCTCCACCACAGAATGGATGTAACGAGATGGTATAGAGAGACCGCCAGTAATCACTCCACTACGACTTTTTTGAATAGAGCCCGCATCAGTCCCACCTCTTTCCATCACATCCATTTGATAGGCAATGTTATTCTCTTCGGCCAGTTTTCTTAAGAACTGGTATAATCCACGATGAGCAATCACCGAGGAATTCAACACCGTAATAGCTGTTCCTGCCCCAAGAGCACAACCCCTTTCTTCCTCTTTAATGCCAGGAGTATCCATAGCTACAGTTACATCCAGGGCTATACCAATATCCGGTTTAATGGCATAAGAAGAGGTAGTGGCTCCTCTTAAACCTACTTCCTCCTGGGAAGTTGCTACCGCATAAATATCAACCTCATGATTTTTGACCCTTCGTATTGCCTCAATAAGGACATATACTCCTACCCGGTTATCCAGAGCTAAGGAGGTTACCACCTTATCATTCATTTGCACAAAATCTCGGTCAAAGGTAATGACATCTCCTGGTTGAATTAGATGTTCTACTTCTTTTTTCTCTAAACCAACATCAATAAAAAAATCCTTCATTTCTGGAGCCTTTTTCTTTTCAGCTTCCTCCAGGACATGAATCGGTTTAGAGCCAATAACTCCTATTATCTTTTTCTGACCATGGATAATTACCCGCTGGGCAACTAAAGTTTTGGGATCAAATCCTCCGAGGCAGGCAAACCTGATAAATCCATGCTGGTCAATAGATTTAACCAGAAAACCTATTTGATCCATATGGGCTGCCAGCATCACTTTCTTCTGCTCAGTATTTTTTCCTTTCCCGGTTGCTTTTTTCAGGGCAATAACATTTCCCAGGCGGTCTATCTCCACTTTATCACAAAGAGGTTCTAATTCTTCTTTGATAATAGCTGTTACCTCATTTTCATAGCCGGATATCCCCGGTGCTTCACAAAGCCTTTTTAATAATTCCATGTCTCTTTTCCTTTCTATTTTCTCTTTAAATAATGGTATGATTTATAATTAAGGATTTTCTGTATCTATAATAATATAATATCTAAATTTCTCTGAAATTCCGATATTAATATTGATACTGCAAGATAATCAGGGGAAGTTTCCCCTGAAACCCCTCAAATCTCAGTATTGAGTATACAGTATTTAGTATATAGTTTAAATTCTAGTTAAAAAATAAATAAAAATATCGTTCCAAGAAATGAATATCTTGTTTTATCAACAAGATATTCAAGGGGAATTCTTCCCCTTGACAACCCCTGAAATAACTTCAATAACTTCCAACTAGCAACTATATTTTAACGATATACATTATACGTAATACGGTATACGATTTTTGTCATTGCGAGGAGCAAAGCGACGAAGCAATCTCCTTCACTTATACCCGCATCTTTTATCTGAAAACAGTTAATTACAAACTGATAACTATTCATCACCCTCACCTTACCTCTCCCTTCTAAGGGAGAGGATTAGAGAGATGGTGTAAAAATATAAAATATATTATTTCTTATCTAAAAAGAGTATTTTATAGTATCAGAATTTTTTTGAAATTTCGATACTATAAAATATAGTCTTCTTTCTTCAGGCAATCAATAATTTCTTGATAGACTATTTTTTATCAAATATTTTCTTTATTTGTCTGTCCTTCTTTCTGAAATTCCTCTTTCAGCTCCCTCATAACCTCTACCGGGTCTGCTACAAAAATTTTAGCACCACTGAGTATATCCACAAACCCCAACTCATTTTTATAACGAGGAACAATATGCTGATGCAAATGCTTGATAGATGCCCCGGCATTATCTCCTAAATTATAGCCTATATTAAATCCCTGAGGATGATATAATTTTTCTAACACTTTCATAGATAGAACTGTTAGACGATGCATCTCCATTACTTCCTCAGAAGATAATTCTAAAAATTTTTCAATATGCCGATTGGGAAAAATCATTAGGTGACCAGGATTGTAAGGATACAGGTTTAGTGCTATGGTAATCAAAGCAGTGTGGTAAATCTCAGAGTCCACTACTCTCTGGTCATGAGCTATAATAGCACATAAGATGCAGTCAACCTCAGGGCGTTTTCCCCTTACATAATCAGCTTTAGCAGGTACAAAGAGATGTTTTTTCATTAATTTTCACCTTAAGAATTTCTGTAATTAAAATCAAAATATGACTTTATCACCCTCACCTTCCCTCTCCCTTCTCAGGAAGATGAATGAGGAGCCAATTCAGTAATAAGTAACCAGTAATAAGTAATAGGCAATAGGCAAACTAAATGCCAGCTACTAACGACCAACGACTAATTTTAACGATATACGTTATACGTAATACAATATACCATTTTGTCATTGCGAGGAGCGAAGCGACGAAGCAATCTCATTCACTTATACCCGCAGTATTATAAAAAGTTTTCAGTTATTAGTTAATATTTTCGATATTATCAATCATCAATAATTAGGGCTTCCTTTTTCATAACCGGGATATGATGATAGATATTTTCTTGGGCACAAAAAACAAGGTCCTCTTCTAAACCCATAGCCCTGAGATGCTGACCCCAGCTACTGGTCTTTAACATATTAAGTAAATCATCCTTAAATTTTAAGTACATTTGGCAGGCAATCAAGGCATCATCATGATAATAAGGATAATTAGAGTCAGCCTGCTTATTATTGCCTTCAGCTATATATTTTATCATACCAGCACACACTGTATCTTCCAGAGAAACACTTCCTCGCTCTCCAGCACAAACTAAGAGAACCTCCTTAGAATAAGACTGACAATACTGGGTAACAGCCTGAATATTTAAAAAACAGCCGATTATAATTTTCTTTGCCCTCTGGACCTGATTTATAGCTTTCACTCCATTGGTAGTAGATAATAAGATTGTTTTATTCTTAATCTTCTGGCTCTTATATTCCAGAGGAGAATTGCCTAAATCAAAATCAGGGAGCTTTTCCCCGTTTCTTTCCCCACCTAACAATACCTCATCAGGATGATAATTTCCTGCTCTTTTCCTGGCCTCTGCCAGCGAAAACACTGGAATAATTCTCCTGGCACCTTCGGCCAGGGCAGTGGTAATGGTACTGGAAGCTCTCAATACATCTATTACCACCACCAGACAATTGGTAATATCTCTATTCCTTAGTTCATCCGGTAATAATACTATATCAATTTCTGTCACTTAAATATCCTTCTCAGTCTTTTTGCTATTCCTATGCTCCATACTTATTTAATTTGAGGGCATTAGCCAACATCAAGGACATAGCCTCTTCAGCTGGAAATCTTCCCAGACCCCCCTTGACACATTCTTTCTCGTTGAAATGCCTCACCTCATCCACTCGAATATAGCGAGAATAAAGCAGAAAAGGATTGGGATGCCAGCTATGGGCAGCCAAAGCTGCTGGGGTAGAGTGATCTCCGGTAACTACCAATACGGCAGGATTAAGTTCTACTAAGGTAGGAATATAACGGTCAACTTCTTCCACTATCTTAACCTTTGCCTCATAATTTCCATCTTCTCCATAAGTATCAGTTTTTTTGATATGAAGATAAAAGAAATCATAATCCTGGTAGTTCTCCTGTAAAGTAACAAACTCATCACCAATAGTATCCCCGGTAGCAAGCACCTTCATTCCCACTAACTTAGCCAGTCCTCGATACATGGGATAAGTAGCAATGGCAGCAGGATTCAATTTATATAACTCACTCATAATAGGCAATCCGGGATGTTTAGCTATACCCCTTAAAAGAACAGCATTAGCAGGATGATGTTCTTGGAGCACTACTAAGCATTGGTCAATAAATTGGTTTACTATTTGAGCACTTCTCTCACTCTCTGGTCTTAAGGCCTGAGCATATCTTATTTTCTGGCCGTTAAGTTGTGGGTCGGCATCACTAATTCCATCCTCTAATCCCTTCCCTCTAAATACCACCACAAAGCGATGTTCTTTACCAGGTTTAATAATTACCTCTACATCATCTATTTTGGTTATCTTTTCCTGTAAAATGTTACATATTTTTTGGTTTAGCTCAGTGGAAATCCGACCTGCTCTACGGTCAGTAATTATACCGTCTTTATCAATAGTAGCAAAATTACCCCGGCAGGCCAGGTCCTCCCTGGTCAATTCCATATCTATTCCCAGTGCTTCTAAAACACCTCTACCAATCTGGTATTTAATGGGATCATAACCAAAAAGAGAAAGATGAGCTGGGCCACTACCAGGGGTAATACCAGGGGAAACAGGGTCAGTTAAACCACAAACCGAACGTGCTGCCAGTTGATCCAGATTGGGTATTTCTGTTTGTTCCAGAACTGTCTTCCCCTCTTTGTTGGGAAGGTCACCAATACCATCAAGGACTACCAGCACAATTTTTGAATCGGTCTTTACTGTTAATTCTTTAAGAATATTTTCGTCTATCATGTCTTTTATCTCCTTTTACCTTCAATATCTCTAATAAAAATAAATGGTTTTCAGTTCTTAGTTCTCAGTTTTCAGATCAAAGATAGGGGTAATAATAATATGTATTGTCACCCTCGCACTATAACTAATATTTAGAAGCAAATTTAAATGATTAAATGACATTTTCCTTATTAATTTATCTTAAGAATATCGAAATTGCTTGGCAATTATGATATTCAAGGGGAAAAATTCCCCTTGACAACCCCTGAAAAAACTTCCGACTAACAACTGTATTTAAATGATATATATTATACGTAATACGGTATACAATTTTTGTCATTACGAGGAGCCAATTCAACAATAAGTAATAGGCAAACTAAATGCCAGATACTAACGACCAATGACTAATTTTAACGATATACGTTATATGTAATATAGTATACAATTTTTGTCATTGCGAGGAGCGAAGCGACGAAGCAATCTCATCCACTTATACCCGCATCTTTTATCTGAAAACAGTTAACTGCAAACTGATAACTATTTATAACCCTCACTCTCCCCTCTCCTTTCTCAGGGAGAGGAATGATGAATCATTTGCTGTAACCTTTCTTTAAGAAAGGTATTTCTATTAACCGTTTTATTATTTTTAATAGCAATCCACAGAGCTTTATTGGTCCCTACTATAATAACTAATTTCTTAGCCCGCGTAATGGCCGTATATAATAAATTACGTTGTAGTAAAAGAAAATGTTGCGTTAAGAGAGGAATAATAACTACTGGATACTCGCTGCCCTGACTCTTATGAACAGTTATGGCATAGGCTAAGACCAATTCATTTAATTCAGAAAAATCATATTCTACCAGTCGATGATAAAAAAGTATCTTAACCAACTGTTCTTCATGATCAATTTCTTTAATATTACCTATATCGCCGTTGAAGACCTCTTTATCATAATTATTACGAATCTGCATAACCTTATCATTTACTTTAAATTGCTGATGACCATATTTTACACTTTTCCCTACCGGATTTAAGGCATTTCTCAGCAAATCATTTAAGCGATCTGCACCAACAGCACCTTTATACATAGGGGTCAAGATTTGGATATCCTGCATGGGGTCAAAGCCATATTTACGAGGTAGCCGAGTAGTACAGAGATTGACTATTTTTTGAGCAGCTATCTCTGGATCATCTTCTTTTAAAAAGAAAAAATCACGGTCCTCTTTACCACGCAGAATAGGATATTGTCCCTGATTTACCCGGTGAGCATTTAGTACAATCAGGCTTTTTTCCTTCTGCCGGAAAATATGGGTCAGACGTATTACCGGGATAACTTCTGAATCTATTAAGTCCTTTAATAAATTACCAGGACCAACTGAGGGTAACTGATCAATATCACCAATCAGAATTAAAAAAGTATTTTCGGGAACGGCTTTTAATAGACTATGCATTAGTAAGATATCTATCATGGAAACTTCATCCAGAATAACTACTTCAGCTCGGAGAGGATTCTGTTCATTCTTGGTAAAACACCTTTCTTTAGGGTTATAAGCCAAGAGACGATGAATAGTTTTAGCTGTTCTACCGGTCGCTTCGCTTAACTTTTTAGCAGCTCTACCAGTGGGAGCTGCCAGGACAATCTTGAGCCCCAGCTCCTCAAACAGCTCAATCAAACCAATAGTGGTAGTTGTTTTTCCAGTACCAGGGCCACCAGTGAGAATCAGCACCCGGTGTAGCAAAACTTCTTTAATAGCTTGTTTTTGCTCTTGGGCAAAATAAATTTTATACTTTTTTTCTAACTCTTTGATTTTTTGCTCAATATCAATCTGAGACAACTGCTGTGGGGAACGAATCAAACTGATAATCTTTTGACTTACCTCTTGCTCCGCATTAAAGTATAACGGTAGCCAGACCTGTTTATTTTCGATTATTATCTCCTGATTATGATTTAGCAGAAGGCATTCCCTTTTCACCTCATCTTCACTGATGCCTAACAATTCAGAAGCCAGCTGCACTAAATCATCCTGATAGACAAAACAATGACCCTCTCCAGCACTTTCGTTTAAACAAAACTTAATTCCTGCTCTAATTCTAAAAGGGGAATCGCTCCTGATGCCTAAATTTTGAGCAATTTTATCAGCAATCTTAAAGCCAATACCAAAGATATCATCAACCAGGCAATAGGGATTTTCTTTTAATTTTTCAATGGCCTTCGTTCCATACTGCTTGAATATTTTTACAGCATAGCCAGTAGTAACCTGATAAGATTGTAAAAAAAGCATAACCCTTTTAATTTCTTTCTGTTCTTGCCAGGATTTTTGAATTAACTCAATTCTCTTTTTAGCAACGCCTTCTACCTCATTTAATCTGTCGGGTTGCTCCTCAAGTATGTCCAGTGTTTTTTCTCCAAAATGATCTACTATTCTCTGGGCAGTTGCCGGACCCACCCCCTTAATCAATCCTGAACCGAGATAACGCCTTACCCCTTCTAAGGTGGTTGGTAAAATAATCTGGTAATCGTCAAAATTAAACTGGAGCCCATAACGGGGGTCCACCTTCCAGTTACCTTTAAACTGGTACATCTCACCAACACTTACCGTGGCCATCTTGCCCACTACCATCATTTCCTTCTTTTCTGGTTCTGACATATCAAGGCGGGCAATGACGAAACCATTTTCTTCGTCATGATAAACCACTTTTTTTACTATTCCCTTAATCAGGACTATTTCTTCTTCCATTTAATCTTTATCCACTTTCCATATCATCCATATCACTTATCAAATGATAGATTTATGATATTATCTTAATCCAGACTTTTCTTGTTCGGGGTCCGTCAAATTCACAAAAACATATCCCTTGCCAGGTTCCCAATTTCAATTGACTATCCTCTATAATAACGGTAACTGAGGAACCCACCAGACTTGATTTAATGTGCCCGGCTGAATTACCCTCTAAATGATGGTATCCATCTTGAAAAGGAACTAATTTATTGAGCTCTTGCAATAAATCATCTTTCACACTGGGATCTGCATTTTCATTGATAGTAATACCAGCAGTGGTATGGGGAACAAAAATACAGCAGAGCCCCTCTTTCAGGTTACTGTTCTGTATTACTTCCTGAATTTCAGCAGTGATGTCCAGAATTTCCGTACGGCTATGAGTATTAACCGATATGGTCTTTAACATAATCTCTCCTCTTATCTTTTTCAGCAATACCCCTCAAGGAATTAAAAATTATGGTAATATTGCCTTATTTTGGTAGAAATCTCTTTTAGTCTATCACATTTTTAATACTATTCAAAGACCAGAAGATATTCAGGGGAGGTATCCCCTGAAACCCCTCAAAGAAGATACCTTAATAAAGAAAATCTATCTTGTTTTGCAAACAAGATATTCAGGGGAGGTATCCCCTGAAACCCCTCAAAGAAAATACAATTCAAGAAAATGCTATCTTGTTCTACAAACAAGATATTCAGGGGAGGTATCCCCTGAAACCCCTCGTTATCACCCTCACCCTCCCCTCTCCCTTCTCAGGGAGAGGGATATGGTGATGGGCATAACTGTATTAAGTTTTAATAGACCAT
>JAGPKD010000123.1 GCA_018054125.1 Candidatus Oleihabitans oleiphilus
CCGGCGCTAAAAAAGTAATTATTACTGCACCTGCCAAAGGGGAAGAAGAAAAAGATGGCAGAATTATTCTTTTGGGAATTAATGAAAATGAAATAAATAATTTCGAAGTTGTTTCCAATGGTTCTTGCACTACCAATGCGGTTAGTCCAGTTTTGGCAGTTTTAGAAGAAAAAATTGGCATTAAAAAAGCAATTTTAAATACAGTTCATGCTTATACTGCCACTCAGAATTTAGTTGATGGTCAAACTAAAGGAGATGATTTTTTGAGAGGTAGAGCCGCAGCCCAAAATATTGTTCCCTCAACTACTGGCGCTGCCAAAACTATTTCCAAAGCAATAAAAAATCTAGAAGGAAAATTTGATGGCTTGGCAATTAGAGTCCCGGTTAGTTGCGGTTCATTGGCAGACATTACTTTTGTTTCTCAAAAAGAAACCAGTGTTGCAGAAATAAACGAGATTCTGGTTAAAGCCTCAAAAGAAGAAAAATGGCGAAATATCTTAGGCGTCTCAAATGAACCTTTAGTTTCTTCAGATGTTATCAAGGATATGAGACCAGCAATTGTTGATTTGACTTTTACCAAAGTTGTAGATAAAGATTTAGTAAAAGTTTTAGTTTGGTATGACAACGAGTGGGGTTATGCTTGGACTCTTTTAGAACAAATAAAGAGATTAAATATTAAATAAAAATTGAAGTAATCTCTGAAATCTATTTCAGTTTCATTAAATAAATTGATATGACAGCTCCTTTGTGCTATAATGGTTATAGCTACCATAATAGGTCGTTTTAAACTAAAACACTAAATAAAAAAATGAAGACAAAAACCAATAAAATCATTCTCTGGAGTTTTTTAGTTTTACTAATTCTCTTTTTAATTTGGAGTTTTAATTATTTTTTGGTAAATGAGAAACAGAAAGTTCCGGCTTGCCTGGAAGACGAAAACGAAAAGCAAAAAATCGTGCAATTCATGACTAAATATATAACAGATTCAATTCAGTTAGTGGATCCTTCTTTAAATAGGGATTCTCAAGGAAATTGGAATTGGGATAATTGGGATAATTTTATCTTAAAATATAATGATGGTTATGCTTCTCGATCTCTTATGAGAGAAAAAGAAGATTTTATGACCATCTTACCAACGATTCAATATAAGAAGACAAAAATAGATAATCTTGAAATTAATGTTATTCAGGTAATTGACCAATCAGCAATAGTAGAGGTGAAGTTTACGGTAGTTTACCTATATAACAATGAACAAGATAGATACTCATCACTTGATGAAGTTTTTAAACTTCGCAAAATTAATAATGTATGGAAAGTTGTTACGTTGGGTTCATTCTTTATTAATGATTAAAATTCAAACTTTGAATAAAATTAATCATTAAAAGAATAAATATTAACATGAATAATCGAAAAAAAATAATCATCTTCTTAATTTTAATAGGTGTTTCAAGTGTTTCAATAGGAATAATTACACTTGGAAAAGAACCGCAAGAACCAGCACCTCCAACAGAAACAGGACAGGAACCTCCACCAGGAGAACAGGAACCTCCACCAGGAGAACAGGAATCTCCACCGCCAAGCAATCCTCCGAAATCCGAAGAAGCACCCAGGCAAGAGAAAGAAGAAGAGATGCCTCCTGAATTTTATAACTTTGCTCCGACCTGCAAGCCCGAATCCCCCCCTCCAACAGAACCTCTTCCGAGAGAATTTAATGAGCCCCTTTCGTACTTCCATAGAGAATGCGAATTAGGTAAGTGTATTTTAGTTGAAGGTAAGGGAAAAGATACCTGTAAAACTAATACCAATTGTACTCATTCTATCTGCCAAGTCGATAAATGTATTAGAGTGGCAGGACGTGATTTTGATAAGTGTTTCTCAGATAGCGACTGTACCAGCATTGTTTCTTTAGAAGTTTCTTTAGAAGCCTCGCCTACTCAAATTGCAAAAGGAGAAAAAACTAAATTAACTTACAGTTCTTTAACCACTACTGATCGTATTGCGCCTTCAACTGATAGTAGTTGGAACAAAAAAATTGCTCCTCATATTAACAGTTCTTTAGATGGTTCAGTCACTGTAGATGGTTCAGTCACTGCTAAAGATGGTTCAGCCATTGCTGATTGTATTGCGACTTCAACTGATAGTGTTTGGAACAAAAAAATTACTCCTGATGCTCAAGGTAAAACTTCTGGTTCAGATGAAGTGACTTTAAATAAAGTACAAACCTATAAATTCTCTTATACTTGTTATGATAAAAATAATAAATCAAAAACTGCCACTGCTCAAGTTGTAGTCGGTGAATGCCCAGAAGGAGAAGAGTCTCCTCATGAAGTATGCAAAGATGAAAAATGCGTTTCTGTTGCTTCTTGCGGTAAAGATACATGTGAAAAAGACGAAGATTGTGGTGAATGCCCAGAAGGAGAGGAGTCTCCTCATGAAGTATGCAAAGATGAAAAATGCGTTTCTGTTGCTTCTTGCGGTAAAGATACATGTGACGAAGACGAAGATTGCGAAACTCCTCCTGTTTGTAGTGTTACTTTAGAGGCTGATCCAAAAACTATTTTCTTAGGTAAAACTCTAGATTTGAAATGGTCTCCTGTAAATACTAAAGAATGTTGGGCTGATACTTTTCTTCTAAAAGATAATCAAAAAATTACTCTTGAAGATAAAAGCCAAGGAGGAGGCTGGTATGGATTATTACTTAGCCCAGCAAATGAACAGTTATATAATAATACCGAACCAAAATCACCTCTTAATGTTCCTCATACTTCTACTCTGAAACCCACTGCCAGAGGCAATTATATCTACACTATTAGTTGTGATTGCGGAGCGGAAGCCGAAACTGGAATAACCACCGAAGAAGAAGTTGAAGTCAAAGTTATTCCGGTTCCTTACTGGCGAGAAATCATTCCAGTTTTACCTGGATTTTTAAGAGGATTATTTAACCGTTAAATTCTTGTAAAAATCAGAAATTCTTATTCCTCCTTTCTTTGGAAGAAGGGGGATTACCCCCATTTTCTATATGAGTGTGGGGGTTTTGGTTATCCACTTTCTTTCTTGACAAACCATATTATTTTTGCTATGCTTTTATTAGTTCTTTTCAAATTTAATAAAGGAGGTAAAGATGAAAAGATTTATTTGTTTGATTTTAATTTTAATGGTGATGGGTTTTGTTGAATTAATGACTTCTAAGTTCCCTGCAATTGCTCATCAATCTTGCAGCATTTCTATTGAGGATAGTTTTATTAGTTCAAAAATTAATCCTCATCAAGATTTAACAATTAATTATAAAGTTACTTGTTCTACTGGTTGTTGGATAAGGGCAAATATTTATTTTACTTCAACCGGCGACCCCTATACTCAATATAATCCTTCAAATCATTGTACTTGGACTTATCAACCAGCTGGCACCCATTCATATTCTGTTTCTTATCCAAGCGCTGGTCTTCTAAGGGCTCAAAGCATCGAAGGTTCAACTGCTCATTTTTATGTTGATGTTGATATGTATACAATTGATGACAGGATTTCTAAAACTTTTTATAGTTCTATCCAACAGATATGTTGGATAGAATTTGCAAAAAAAAATCCATCTAATTTAGCCCCATAAATTGAATGGCTCTGGCTGCTACCAGAGCCTATTTTTTTATTTTAAAAGAAATTTGGTATAATGGAATTAAAGTTGGTTTTAAATAATTATGCTTTATTTAGGGGCTGATCATCGAGGTTATTATTTGAAAGAAGCGATAAAGAAGTTTTTAAAATCGCATGGACTTGAATTTGAAGATTTAGGAAATCTTAATTATGATAAAGACGACGATTTTCCTGATTTTGCTAAATTAGTGGCAAAAAAAGTTCAGGAGAATCCGAAAGAAAATCAAGGAATTTTGATTTGCGGCACTGGCA
>JAGPKD010000124.1 GCA_018054125.1 Candidatus Oleihabitans oleiphilus
ATATCGAGGTATTATGGCTTTCGAAGATGAACAGGAAATGACCTGTAGGGAAATGGCCAAAGTGATGGGGTTATCACCATCAAGAAGTAGCAGGGTCATAAATAACCTGGTTCAAAAGGGGTATTTTATTCGTAGAACAAGCAGCCGAGATAGACGTTCAGTAGTAGTTACCCTTTCCAAAAAAGGAATAGAAGCAAAGGAAAAGATAAAAGAAAATCAAGAGAAATTAGAAAAAAGTTTACAACAAAAAATTACTGATAATGAATTAAATATGATTAAAAATTCCTTAAAAATATTAATTGATTATTTTGAGGTATAGGAATTATTGAAATTCCTATACCTCAAAATAAGGAATTGATTTGCTATAAAAGATTTAGAAAGACAAGATATGGAAAGATAATATATTCTTTTGCTTAACGAGAATGATTAGATTGAGATGGGAATAAAGGGATTCTCAAGGGGAAGGATTCCCCTTGAATAAAGTAAATGATAGATAAGGAAAGATATAAAGAAATATTTTAAAAAATAAGGGGGTTTGAATTATGGATATGATTCGTTGGGAACCAAGAGATCAATTTATACGTAGTTTCTTTGATGATTTCTTTGACCTAATGGAAAGATCAGAAGGGCGTAGAAGCAGAAGAAAGAGTAGAGAAGAAGAAAGAGTATGGTTACCGGCTACTGATTTGATTGATCAGAAAGATAAATTGATAGCTAGGATTGATCTGCCGGGAGTAGACAAAAAAGATCTTAAAATTTCTATAAGCAATAATAATCTTACTGTGGAAGGGGAAATTGAGAAAGACAAAGATGTCAAGAGAGAAGATTATTACTATAGTGAAAGGGCTTATGGCAAGTATATCAGGACTATTTCTTTGCCTATAGGTGTAGATAAAAATAAGATTAAAGCTAAATACAGTAATGGGATATTAGAAATCATCCTTCCTAAGGTAGAAGAAAAACCTAAAGAAATAAAAATTGAAGCTAGTTAACAAGATATTAAAGGGGAATCCTTCCCCTTGAGATCCCCTGAATTAAAAGCAAAATATATTGTTACTTATTTATTAAATAATTTTATATTATCTTGCAGTATCGAAATTTTTTGAAATTCCGATACTGTAAGATAATCTATTAAGTAAAAAAGGGGGGATTAATCCCCCCTTTTTTACTTAGGTAAGAGGTAAACTAAGTATATAAATACCAAAAAATAAATTATAAAACTTGATATTAACACAGTTATTTAAGAGAATACTGTATCAATGAATATTTGAATAACTTTAGCTCCACCAATAAAAGTTCCCAATGAACTACCCAAGTTAGCTAAGGCTACAATTAGGAGTATTTTGGTAACTCTATTACGAAAGAAGTCGCCAAAAGTAGTAATATTTCCTAAATTTTCAAAATCTTCCACCTTTGGTTTTCTTACCATTGCTTCTACCAGACCAGCAAACCAGCCTGCTGCCAGCAAAGGATTTAAAGAGGTGATGGGTGCTGCTAGAAATGCGGTTATTATAGAAAAAGGATGGCCAGCAGCAATAAGAGTACCCAGAGCGGCTAAAGAACCATTCCAGATAAGCCATTGTAAGATTTGATCAATTCCACTGGGTGGAGATATTCTAAAAGTAGAAATCACAATTATTATAATAGCAATAGGAATAGCCCACAAAATCCATTTTAGCCAGGGAGAACTTTTGGGAATATAAGTCAAGGACTCCAAGTCATGATTTTTATAGATTTCTTTTTTAATGCCAGGAATATGTCCGGCTCCCACAACAGCTACAATTTTTTTCCCCGGAGCATTTCTAATTTTTTCGGCCAGGTATTGGTCACGTTCATCAATCAGGGTATTTTTTAAACGAGGGAAAGAAATAGCTAAATCATTTAAGGCAGCAGTAAGGACATCTTCAGACTTGAGTTTCTCAATTTCTTCTTCTGAGAAATTTTCTTCATTAAAAATACTCAGTATTAACATAAAAAAGAGACGTATTTTGCCAAAAAAGCCTAACTTTTTCCAGATTCTGGTAAAAGTAATCTGGATATCCCGATCAGCCAAGACAAGTGGAATATTATTGTCCTGGGCTAAATGTATTGCTTCAATCATTTCCTGTCCTGGATTGAGGCCTAATTGGCGGGCAAGTCTTTTCTGGAAAGAAGAGAGGATTAAATTGACCAGTAATAGAAGGGCCTTTTTTTGTTTGATGATAGCAATAATATCCATATTTTTCCATTTTTCTGGATTAGTAATGGATTGAAAACGAGAAGGGCATAACTCAATACATACTGCATCTGGTTTTTCTTCAGTAATAAATTTTTTTACTGTTTCTGCGCTGGTTCTAGAAATGTGAGCTGTGCCAATTAAAAAAATATCTTTGTTATCTATAGAAATATGGTGAATATCTTTATTATTTTGCACCAGATTACTCCTTTGTCCAATATTACTTGGAAAGATAATATTCAATTTCCAGAAAAGATTAGTATTATTAGTTATATAACTAATAATTTTTTATATATCTTGCCTAAATGACAACAAACATTATAACACAACTGAGCAAAATGAGGTAGAATAAATAACAAGGTATTGTTAAAATTAAAAATTCGGCTAAAATAAAATTAGGCTATCTTAGGCTAAATTTGTTAATATTTTATAGTATCGGAATTTCAAAAAAATTCTGATACTATAAAATACTCTTTTTAGATAAGAAATAATATATTTTATATTTTTACACCATCTCTCTAATCCTCTCCCTTAGAAGGGAGAGGAGAGGTGAGGGTGATGATGAGGGGTTTCAGGGGACACTTCCCCTGAATATCTCGATTTTAATTAATAAGGAGAATATCATGAAGAGATCGATTGGTGCAAAAACGTTACTGGCTGCTGTGCCAGTATTGGTAGTGGGAAGTTATAATGAAAAAGATGAACCAAACCTGATGACTTGTGCCTGGGGTGGCATATGTAGTTCTAAACCACCTTGTATTAATATTTCTTTAAGAAAAGCTACTTATTCCTACCATAATATTGTTTCTCGTAGGGCTTTTACCGTTAATATACTTTTTAGTGATATGGTAAAAGAGGCAGATTTTTATGGAATTGTTTCCGGTCGTAATTATAATAAATTTGAGAAAACAAATATTACTCCTATTAAGAGTGAGGTTGTAGATGCTCCTTATGGAAAGGAGTTTCCTATGGTTCTGGAGTGTAAAGTAATACATCAAATTGAAATAGGATTACATACTGAATTTATAGGGGAGATTATCGATATTAAGATCGAAGATTATTTACTTGATGAGGATGGTAAAGTGGAGGCAAATAAACTGGACCCCATTATTTATGTTCCTGAGCTAAGAGAATATTATCAAAGAGGAAAATATTTAGGCCAGGGCCATGAATTGGGCAAAAGTATTATTTCTAGAAAGAAATAGTGCTTTTTTATCAGTCTTAGTTCGATATTTCAAAAGGTAAATTCAGCATTCTTAAAATAACCATTCCAAAGAAAAATAAAAACCGGCTGCGGATTTTAAGACACCCAATTTAGAATTATTGTCACCTAATAGGGAAACATAGGAAAATGAGGCAAGTATGTTTTCACTGATTTGATAATCCAGGCCTATTATATTGCCCATACTCATATCCTTTAGACTTAAAATTGCAATATAAAATGGGCTGAAATCAGAATTACTAATTTCCTGATTGGCATGTAGATATAAATATGGTGAACAATCATCTCCTTTTTCTAAAGGAATTCCATAAAAAAAGCCACTGTTTAGATAGAGGTCAGCATCAGTGGTATAATCAGCACTTATTGCTGCTTGTAAATATGGTTTTTCCAATATTTTTTCTCCCTCACATTGCCAGGTCTCTGGAATAATATAAGCTAAATCCCCCCTTAGGGT
>JAGPKD010000125.1 GCA_018054125.1 Candidatus Oleihabitans oleiphilus
ATAGTGCAGTATTCCACCGTTCTTTCATAAATATGCCATGATGGTAAAACAGAGAGGAAGCGATCCCTTTCATTGAGGTCTCCTACTGCCTTAGGTAAATTATTAACATTATGCATAATATTCCTATGAGTTAGCATAACACCCTTGGGATCTGAGGTAGTACCAGAAGTATAGATAATCGTAATTAGATCGTCGGGTTGAGCTTTTTTAGCTTGGGAAACAAAACGTAGGTCACCTTTTTCTAACAATTTCTTACCCATTTCCTCGACCTGGGAAAAAGAATAGATAGATGGTAAACCTCCAATTTTTCCCTCTTTGACTGAATAAATCTTTTGCCATAATCTTTCTTCCCATCCTTCTCCTTTAGCCAGCTTTAAGCTAGCAGACAATTCTTCAGCGTGTTCTGAAAGATATTGGTCTAAGAAAAATTTCGCTTTTTCTGAAACTAAAAGATAGAGTGAATTGTTATTAATGATAGAACATACTTTTTGATAGAATGACTTACTAATTTTCCCATCAGTTTGAAAAGGGGTAGATTTAGCCCATTGGGGGATTTCTTCTGGTTCGGAAAAAACAGTAACTGGTTCCAAAAGGATTAGTTTTTTAATATTGGAAAGTTGAGAAGATATCTTTAAATATTCATTTAAGACTTTTTCCCCCTCAAAAATACTGGCGATAGAATCAGAGTGATTTAGTTTAAAGGAAATGTCCTTAGCATAACTATTGCCACAGGCTGGCACATCTACTGCACCAATCCCTATAATAGCCAGATCACTGAGAATCCACTCTAAGCGATTTTCTGAAATTAACCCGATATGATCACCTGGTTGAAAACCTAATTCTAATAAACCAGTTCCAAATTGCTTAACTCTTTGATAAAATTCTGGAAAACTTATGGCTATAAATTTGTTATCCTTTTTAACTTTAAAGGCGGGTCTATCTTTAAATTTCTCAACACTATTAACCAGCATTTCATTTAAAGTTTTTAATGGCCTATTTACCCCCTGATTTTTAAAAATTAGAAAAGAAGTTCCCCTGTAACTTTTAATACTCAATTAGTACCAAATATTAATAGCAAGTATATATTTTTAAAATAAAAAAGTCAAATGTTTACTGTGCGTTTTTAATAATAAAAATTTTGTTAGAAAAAGCAGTTAGCATTTTGCTAATAAATAAAATATTTGGCAAAATATACAATATAATTTTGATAACTATTTAAGTATTTTAAAATTTTTTTATAAATTTATTTTATCTGGTAGCATGCAAACATATATCGTGATATAATCATAAATAATTGCCTTGAATAATCTTTTGAATTTCTGAATAGAAATTTTCTTTCAAGAAGAGAAAGATATCAATAAATATAATATCCAAAGATAAGATATATAAAGAAATAAGTATTAAGCTTGAGGTTACTTCAAGGGGGTAAACAATTGCGCATTATTTCAATTGCCAATCAAAAAGGCGGTGTGGCCAAAACTACAACTTCTATTAATTTAGGGTCCTGTTTAAGTGAATTAGGGAAAAAAGTACTGCTTATTGATATGGATCCTCAGGCGCATACTACTATTGGCCTGGGAATTGAACCCAATGAACTGGAGAGGACCATGCTTAATGTTATGGAACCAAATCGTTCTCCAAACAAACTTAATTTAGATGATATAGTTATTCAAATGAAAAAGTTCTCTGGTGGGAATCTTTATTTAGCGCCCAGTAATATCGATTTTGCCAGTGCTGAGTACAAACTGATAGATCAAATTGGTAGGGAAGACTTTTTAAATATTGGCATTCAAAATTGTAAAATAAAGTTTGATTATATTATCATTGATTGCCCTCCCTCACTCGGTATTTTAACTATTAATGCTTTAAAAGCTTCCCATGAAGTTATTATTCCTATCCAACCACATTATTTTGCCTTACGTGGAATTGAGGAATTTATGGAAACCATCAAAATTGTTCATCAAAATTTACATCATTTTTTAGAAATTTATGTCTTGATTACCATTGCTGATACCAGGAGTAATATTGCGAAAGAAGTTATTGAAGAAACAAGAGATTTTTTTAAAGAAAGAGTTTTTAAAACTATTATCAGAAAGAATATTTCTCTAGTAGAAGCTACCAGCCAGGGGATTCCCATTATCTACTATGATCCAAAATCTCACGGAGCAGAAGATTATTCAGAACTTGCTCAAGAGGTGATTTCCTTTGAAAAAGAAAAAATTAGCACGCGGCTTTACTAAAATCATGGACTATAAACAGGAGTTAATTAGAGATACTTCCCAGGGCTTAGCAAAAGAACCAACTAAATTCAGTCCCATTAATGGGGATGGTGATTTGGGTTATCGCAATATATCAAAGAGAGTGCCCCCAGAAGTACCGGAAGTAGAAAATTTTGTCAATATCAAGGTAGTTGGTATCGGAGGAAGCGGTAATAATGCCATTGAAGAGATGGCTAATCACCGTATCGATAGTTTACAACTAATAGCTATTAACACTGATTTGCAGTCACTATCTTTGTCTCAAGCCAGCCAGAAAGTACAAATTGGTAAATTAACTACTCGAGGCTTGGGTGCTGGTGGTGACCCAGAAATTGGTAAAAAGGCTGCGGAAGAAGATAGAAATGCCATTGCTAAGGCATTAGAAGGCGCTGATATTGTCTTTATTACCGCAGGCATGGGTGGGGGTACCGGAAGTGGTGCGGCTCCTGTTGTTGCTGAAATTGCCAAAAGAGAAGGGGCACTGACCATTGGAGTGGTAACACGTCCCTTTAGTTTTGAAGGTAGAAAACGCATAATACAAGCTGAACAGGGGATCGAAGAGCTTAAGAAGCAGGTTGATGCTCTGATAACAATTTCTAATGATCGCCTACTAACTATGATTAGCAAAGATACTTCAGTTAAAGAGGCTTTTGAAATCACTGATCGAGTATTAAGGCAATCCGTGCAGGCTATCGCCGATTTAATTACTACTCCAGGCTTAATTAATCTTGATTTAGCAGATGTAAGAGCGGTTATTAAGGATGCTGGATTAGCTTTAGTAGGGATTGGTATAGGACGAGGTAACAATAAAGCTACCACTGCAGCCGAAGCAGCTATTTCCAGTCCCTTACTGGAGGTATCTATTAAGGGTTCTAGTTCCATACTGGTTAATGTAACTGGTGGATTAGATATGAGTCTCTATGAAATTAATGAGATTGTTGATCTGGTCTCCAAGGCAGCTGGTAGAGAAGCCAATATTGTCTTTGGTGCCATAATCGCAGAAAATATGCAGGATGAAATAAGAGTTACTGTCATTGCTACTAAATGTGAAGAAGCCATGCCCGTTTATCAGGAAAGCTCAGAAACAATTTCGGTAAAGGAAAGATTAGAGCAGAAAGAGAGTAAGAAAGAAAAAATTTTCCCTTACAGTTCTGAGCATCTATCAGAAAGTCCTATACCAAAAGCAAAAGAATTAGATTTAGATAATGAGAAATCCATAGGAGAAGCAGTGGATAACTTTGATCTTACCAAAAAATACAAAGATAAAGAGGATCTTGATATACCTACTTTTTTAAGAAAAAAGTATAAAAGATAAATTAATTGAGGGGTTTTAGCGAGGAAACATTTCCTTCTCTATGTTAAAAGTTTAAAAGAGATTAGTACAGAATTTTTGATAACCATGACCCGAATCTAAACAAATTAGAGAAAATTTTGTGGAAATAGAACTTAATGGAGAAAAACGAGAGACAACAATTTTCATTTTCTACTTATGAAGCCTATCAAAAGATTAACAAGAATGACCCACTTAAGATGATCTATGATTCAATCGACTGGTCTTTTATTGAACCATTAATTAAAGAACGATATTACCATACCAAGAAACTGACGTACACTCCTG
>JAGPKD010000126.1 GCA_018054125.1 Candidatus Oleihabitans oleiphilus
CTCATCAATAGTTCTTTTTGCTAAATCTGATAATAATTCTCCATTAAATTTGGTCGGTGCTGAAACTAATTTTTTATTCCATTTTTGATCCTTGGGTACAAGTAAAATATCTCTTATCTGTTCTTTTAGGTACTCGATTACCTTATTTGCTGTTTTATCACCTTGCTCTTCCTCATCCCAGTCTTCAATTTCTTCTAAGAGGTCATTTAATTCTCCTTCCAGTTCCGCTATTTTGCCCTCTATCTCCTCAATTTCTTCTACCTCAGCTTCAAAAAACTTCTCTTTAACTCTTTCGTCTTCGATAAGATTTTTACTCCAGCCCAAAGATTCTACAGTTTTAAAGTCATACCTCAATTCTTCCCACCAGTTCACAAATATGCCAGATATTTTAAATTCATCAAAAGAACCCAGAGGCAAAAGCCTCTCTTTCAGCCTTTGCATCGCTCTATTTCTGAATCCCCACAAATCGTTGTCTCTGTGAAACCCCTCAATTTCAGTTTTTACTTCATCCCACCATTCCTGTAATTCTTTTCTATGCTTGAAGATTGTGTCTTTTACAGTATCGGCACTTTCAATAAATTCTTTGATTCTGCTTTTCTCTGCAATATCCTCTCTAAACTCCAGATATTTTTCGTTTTTTTCCTTTAATAGAAGATAGGGAGAAAGACCAAACTTTAGAAATTCTTCCCTGTAGAGCTCGACTTCCCTTTTTGGAACACCGGATAAGAGGTGAGCATGGACATCCTCAATTTCAGGATTGGGGGAGTTATCTACGTATCTTCTGATATTCAAATTAAAATCGTTTTCTTCAATTTCTCCAATATCTACGCGCCTTGAATATTTTGGAATCTCCAGCTTCTCATCAAATACTGTCACAATCTTTTCCATATCTTCCGGTCGCAAATAATTTTGATTTCTTCCCTCTCCATATTCTCTATCTGCATTAATGAACAGAATTTTACTTTTTAAATATTCCCGAGATTTATTTTTGTTGATGACAATTATGCAGGCAGGAATACCTACGTTGTAGAAGAGCTTGGGAGGCAAACCTATAATGGCTTCAACTAAATCATCTCTCACAATTCCCTCCCTTATAATCTTCTCCTGTCCTCCTCTAAATAACACCCCGTGAGGCATCACGGTTGCCATAATTCCATTATCTTTCAGACTGGCAATCATATGCTGTAAAAACATCAAGTCGCCTTTTTTACCTGTCTCCGGGGTAAAACCGTATTTGAATCTTTCTGGAAACAGCATATTTGCCCGACTATAATTCTGAGAAAAGGGAGGATTGGCCAAAATCCTATCAAAACGCTTTATGTATCCATTCTCCTGGAATTGAGGATTGGTTAAAGTATCTTCGTTTTCTATGTGTGCATCCAGAATGTCATGAAGAATCATATTCATCTTGCATATTGACCAGGTCAGTCCGTTAAGCTCCTGCCCATAGAGGCCTAAATTCTGAGGGTTCTTCCCTTGCTCTTCAACATATTGCCTGGACTCGATAAGAAAACCGCCTGAGCCAACCGTAGGGTCATAAATCGTCATACCTTCCTGAGGTTTAACGATTCTCACCATTAATTTTTTGACATGAGGAGGGGTGTAAAATTCTCCTCCCTTTTTTCCTGCCGAATCAGCAAATTGTTTAAGAAGATACTCATAAGCAACACCAAGCAAATCTGGAAATTCAAAATCATCATTCGTAAGCCTGTATTTATTGAAGTGATGTATAAGGTCAACAAGTTGCTGGTCTTTGAGGCGGGTTTTCCCCTTAACCGCATTAAAATCGATATGCTTTAAAACGCCGTCAAGTTCTGAATTTTCTTCTTCTATTGCTGCCAATGCCTTATTTAGCTGATTACCAACATCTTCTTTCAAGTTAAGAATATTTTCCCATCTGGCTCTTTCGGGAACAAAGAAAGTATCTCCATAAGAATTAGGATCTTCTAAGAGCTCTTCAGTCTGTTCCTTGGAAAGCTCCGGGGATTTATATTTTTCCTTCAGTTCTTGCCTTTTTACCTCAAACACATCTGAAACACGTTTTAAAAACAGCATACCAAAAATATATTCTTTATATTCAGAGGCATCCATCTTGCCCCGGAGAATGTCAGCAGCTTGGAAAAGATGAGTTTCCAACTGTCTTAGAGTTATTTTCCCGTTATTCATATTTTTACCTTTTTCTTTTATTAGTCTATTATATACTGTTTTTACTCTGTGAAAACTGACATATTCCGAAAAATAATAGTTACAGTTCCGGTAATCAGGGCAGTAGATAACAAATTTAGACGGCTAAACAGCATCAGCCTCCATAGGTGACAGAAATTGACTCCGGTATAAATCATAATAAAAACCACCTGCCGCTATAAGTTCCTCATGATTTCCCTGCTCCACAATGCGACCTTTATCCATCACCAAGATAATATCAGCATCATAGATGGTGGATAATCGGTGAGCTATTACCAGGCTGGTACGGTCTTTCCTCAGTTTAGCCATAGCTTTTTGAATCAGCATCTCAGTACGGGTATCCACGGAACTGGTAGCTTCGTCCAGTATCAGAATCTTAGGATCAGCTAAAAAAGCACGAGCTATGGTCAAAAGCTGTCTTTGCCCCTGTGAGATATTGGAAGCATCTTCGGTAAGCACAGTATCGTATCCCTGAGGCAACGTTCTGATAAAATGGTCGACATAGGCAGTCCAGGCAGCGGCTCTTATCTCTTCCTCAGTAGCTCCTTCTTTACCATAAGCAATATTATCTCTTATAGTACCGTTGAATAGCCAGGTATCCTGTAAGACCATACCAAAAATCTTGCGCAGATCTTCTCGCCTCATCTCCCGGATATCCACGCCATCTATAGTAATACTTCCGCGGTCTACTTCATAAAAACGCATGAGCAGATTAACCAGAGTTGTTTTGCCAGCACCAGTGGGACCTACTATAGCCACTGTTTGACCGGGCTGGATATTCAGGTTCATATTCTCAATTAAAGGAACATCGGGGCTGTAGCTAAAGTATACCTCTTCAAATTTGACTTGTCCTTTCACCTCTTCCAGTACTACCGGATTCTTAGTATCTGGAATTTCTTCTTCTTCATCCAGTAGTTCGAACACTCGTTCTGCAGAAGCTACAGTAGATTGTAAAATATTTACTATACTAGCCACCTGAACTAAGGGTTGGGTAAACTGCCTGGAATATTGGATAAAAGCTTGCACTTCACCTAAGGTGATGATACCTTTGGCTACCCGTATTCCACCCACAATGCATATTATCACATAATTTAGGTTATTCAGAAAATTTACCGAGGGATGTATCAGACGGGAAATAAATTGAGCCTTAAAACTGGCTTCAAAAACTCTCTCATTCTCTTTATCAAAATTCTCTATAGTTTTATTCTGCTGGTTGAACGCTTCGATGATATTATGACCGGTAAAGGACTCTTCTATATGGCCATTTAAAGCACCGGTGCTGTCCCACTGAGCTATAAAGTATTTTTGAGAGCGTTTAATAACAAACATGGTAACTAAAATCGATAGCGGTATAATCATAAGCGATATACAGGATAGAAGTGGACTTATAGAAAACATCATAACCAGTACTCCTATTACTATAGCAACCGCATAGATTATCTGAGTAATACTCTGCTGAAGGGTATGGGCTATATTGTCTACATCATTGGTTACCCGACTTAAGATATCACCATGAGAATGATTATCGTAATATTTTAAAGGAAGTTTGCTTAGTTTAATATCTACCTCCTTCCGCAATCGGTATACGGTATTCTGGACTATCCCAGCCATCGTGTATTGTTGTAACCACCGAAAGAAGGCACCCAAAAGATAGATAGTTAAAAGGATAATCAAGAT
>JAGPKD010000127.1 GCA_018054125.1 Candidatus Oleihabitans oleiphilus
ATATTAAATATCTCTTTTTGTATCTCTTTCACTGATTCTTTATCAAAATTATCCTTGAAAGTTAAAAGAACTTTATTAAAATTAATACCTACTGTTGTAAAATAATCCCATTTTATTTGTTCTCGAGGAATAGGATGCGCTACTACAAATGGCGAACTCGTAATTAAAAACACACCACCCCTACTTAAAATGGATAATGGTAAACATAGATTTAATAATCCTGAGTCTAAATGCCTCTTTAATTCCTGCCTATCTAATTTCGTAATTTGCTCTTTTCGCAGAATAATAGTAGACATGAAATTTAAGCCAATACCTATTTTTTCTAAAACTTGACTGCCATTTGTAAAAAACAAATCTTTTGCTACAAATCGATAAGGGAAGACAGATCCTGATTGATTAACCATTTCACAATTTACCCAAATCAATGACAAATCTGGATGTGTTTTAATAGCATTAAGTATATAATTTACTGCCCCCAGTTTTATTTCATCATCACCCATCAGCCATACATATCGACCGTTAGCTTTTTCTAACAAAAAGAGAATATTTCTATCTATACCAAGGTTTTCTTTGTGATGATAATAACGCAAATAGGGTAAACTGAATTCTTTTTTTACTAATTCTTCTGTTTCTCGATTTTCACTATTATCCCCTATCACTATTTCTACTTCTTCTATATTCTCTGCATTTAATTGGGAAGTAATGCTTAATAGCGTTCTTTTAAAATCCTGCGACTGATTATAAGTAGGTAGACAAAAACTTAGTAAAATTTTTTTATTCATATTAAAATTTTTTCTTTCCTATAAATATAATAGATGGACTAAAGAATTTTGTTTCGAATCCATGATCTCTAGAAAATAATCTAAAAAGAGGACTGAGGAAGAATTCTCCAAAACAAAAACAAGTCAAAAGGTAGTACTTAATGTTTTTTTTATCCATCGGCACCCGTAATTTAAATGTGCCGTAATTTCGACAAAATAACTTTTCAACATTAGGCCTATTGCACAAAGCCGCTAGTTTCTCGTCCTCCATAATATCTAAATTATGCAGTGATATTAATTCCGGTCTAAAAAACTTAAATTTCCAGTAATTAAACCCTTTAATCCTTGGAATTTGAATAAAAAAATACCCTCCCGGCTTTAATAAAGAAAGATGAATATCAATGGCTCTTTCTACAGGGTTAATATGTTCAATGAAACCATATGAGTATATTATATCAAAATATTCTCGATATCTGTTCTGAATATCCATATCAAATGCGTCTCCCTCTATAATTGTAACTCCTATCTGTCGAGCTGCATTTGCGGCTATTGAAGAATATTCTATACCAAATGGTTTATAACCAAAACGATGTGATATTTTTTTTACTAATTTGCCATCTCCGCAGCCTATTTCGCACATCTTAGGCATATTATCCCCAGAAATAATATTATATTTAGGCAAATATTTATTTAAAATAGCATCACAAAGAAAAATATCATAAGGAATAAAAAAACCACTTCGTGGCTTTATATGAATTTTCTTTTCAGTACGATAATAGTAATCCCAATCTTTTACCGTATATTTATTATTGATTTCCATACATTTCCAATAATATTTTGTATTGTTTGAACTGAAAGACCGTTTTTATCTCTTAAATAATTTTGACTTCCAGCTTGTTCCACAAATCTATCAGGCACAGCTATTTTTTTAAAGTAAGCATCGCTTTTAGCTTCGGCTAAAATGTCAGCTACGGCGCTACCTAGACCGCCTACCATACTATGTTCCTCAATGGTAAAAATTGCTTTTGTTTCTCTAGCTGCTTTCAAAATAATATTATTATCTAATGGCTTCAAAGTAGTCATAGAAATAATTCTGATGGAAATATGATATTTTTCTTCTATCTTCTGAGCAGCTAAAATAGCATTATTAAGAATTGAACCAAGCCCAATGATAGTAATATCTTTTCCGCTTTTTATCATATTAGCTTTTCCTATTTTAAACCGAAATTCTTTGCTATAAATATTTTCTTCTCCTTCTTTTTCTAAACGAAGATAAAAGGGGCCTTTAACCTTCAACATCTCTTGTGTGGCTAATTTAGCTTCTGTAGAATCAACTGGACAAAGAATTTGAATATTAGGCAGAGGCCGCATAATAGCTAAATCTTCTAAGGCATGGTGAGTTGGCCCTTGAGCGCCATAACTGAAACCGGCCCCGACACCCACTATTTTTATATCCAAATTATGAAGACAAATATCATTTCGTATCTGCTCAAAACATCTCATGTTGATAAAAGGAATAATTGAATAAACAATTACTTTTTTGCCACTTAACGCCAAACCAGCGGCAACACCAATCATATTTTGTTCGGCTACTCCACAATCTATAAACCGTGTAGGAAATTCCTTTTTAAACCTTTCAAAGACAGAAAAACCCAAATCGCCAGTTAAAAGATAAATATCTTTATCCTGTTTAGCTCTTTCGATTAAAGTTGTAACAAAGGCGCTACGCATAGATCTTTTATTTTAAATCATTAATCAATTTGTTATATTCTTCTGGAGTTGGTAAACGATAATGAGACTCTAGTTTATCCTCCAAAGATGGTATCCCTTTTGCCTTAATAGTATGCGCTATCAAAACACTGGGTTTATTTTTTTGAAAAGGAATGTTCCTTAAAGCACTATAGATATCATAAGAATTATGACCATCTACTTTTTTTACTGACCAACCAAAATCTCTCCATTTTTTAGTAAATGGTTCTAAATTCAGAACTTCTTTTATTCTACCTAAAGCTTGCCATCCATTATAATCAATAATTACTACTAGATTATCTAGTTTATGATGGCTGGCAAAAAGTATTGCTTCCCAAGTTGAGCCTTCATCACATTCACCATCACTTAATAAAACGAAAATTCGGTATTTCTTTTTATCCCTCTTAGCTGCTAAAGCCATACCATTGGCAATCGATAAACCATGACCAAGAGAACCACTCGATACTTCAATGCCAGGAACGGAGTTATAATGAGCATGACCAAGTAATTTACTACCATTAGTACAGTATTCTTTTAATAATTTTTTATCGAAAAATCCCCTCTCGGCTAAAACAGCATCTAAAGCAGCGATAGCATGACCTTTGCTTAAAATAAATCTATCTCGATTGCCTGCTAAAGGTTGATGCGGATTTATTTTTAATATCCTAAAATAAAGTACAATTAAAATATCTACACAAGATAAAGCAGAGCCGAGATGACTAGCTTGAGCTTTAAAAATCATTTCTAAAATATCAGTGGTAACTTTATTTCTAATTTTAGCATAATTAAACATATCTAAAGTATATGAGGGGAAGGGTTTATCAGAGCTATTTTATTATGATAGTGATATTTAGTTTTTAAATCACGGATAATTTCATCCTGATACATCACTGCTGAAATTATTATTAAATCCAAGGTTTTAAAATCTACTTCTTGCGGTGATTTTATAATAATATGGCTACCTGGTGTGTATTTATTGTGTTTATAGAAATCCGAATCAATAACAAATAAAATGTTTTTAGGTGAAATGTCGCACATAGATAGCAAACTTATACCTTTTCTACCAGCTCCCCAAATTGCAATTTTTTTATTTTTATATCTATAAAGTAGATTTTTAATTTCTTTTTTGAAATTAGAATAATTATCTGTAAATATTTTTAGATTAGAAAAATGACCTGCATTATTCTGAACGTAAGCTGTTAAATACTCATTATTCGCTGTATGAGATATTTTTATTATTTGAAAATTATTTTGAATTAATAAATATTGTAATGTATATTCTGTATAATAAGCAATATGTTCGTGGAAAATATCATAGTAGCGATTTTGTCTTATAATAGTAGTAA
>JAGPKD010000128.1 GCA_018054125.1 Candidatus Oleihabitans oleiphilus
TAAATAACAATATATTTTGCTTTTAATTCAGGGGATCTCAAGGGGAAGGATTCCCCTTGAATATCTTGTTACACCATTTCTCTAATCCTCTCCCTTAGAAGGGAAAGGTAAGGTGAGGGTGATGATGAGGGGTTTCAGGGGAAACCTCCCCTGAATATCTTGTGGGAAGAAATAATAAAAATAAATAAAAAAAAGCTAAGTGAAACCAATAAAAAAAACTGTCATTATACATATTTTCCTAAGACAGCCAGGAAAAATAAATGAAGAAGATTAAAGCTATCCAATCCAAATCCCGAAATCTTAATTCCGAAATTATCGATTTTATAGTTTCAAATGCCATTTATCCTTATTCCAGTAAAAAAGGAACAATTTTTTTAAGATGTTCAAAAAAAGTATTACTAACGCCTGAAAAAAGAAGCGAGATTGTTCAACAATTGAATATCAAAACGGCAGAAGAATGTGAAGAATTAAGGAAACATATTAAAGGAGAGGTTGCAAAACATAGGGTAAATCGTCCTATCAAAGAATGGATAGAAGAAGAAAGACCGAGAGAGATGTTGCTACAACGGGGCGCAGATAATTTACCATTATCTAAACTTTTGGCCATAATTTTAAGAACAGGTAAAGAAGGTATGAGTGCTGAGGACATTGGCAAGATTTTACTTAATCAATTTGGCTCACTTAGGGCTATAGATTCAGCAACAATATCTGAGTTATCTAAAATTGAAGGAGTAGGGTTTACCAAAGCGGTCCAGATTAAAGCAGCACTGGAGCTGGGTAAAAGATTTTTTAAAGAAAAAGCCACTACCAGAAAAAAATTACAGAAACCTAACGATGTTATTGACTATGTTTCTGAATACTATGCTCCTTATTTGAGGGATAAAGAAAAAGAGTTTTTTAATGCAATCCTTCTGGATATCAGGAATAAGCCGATTGATAACATTGAGATAAGTAGGGGTAGTGTGAATGCAACTGTGGTTGATCCAAGAGAAATTGTCAAATTAGCCTCCTTAAAGTCTGCCTCTGGTGTAATACTGGTGCACAATCATCCTTCAGGAGAGACTACACCATCTCAGGATGACCTGGAACTTACAAATAACATTGTCTCAGCCTGTAAAGTAATTGGGGTAAAGATATTAGACCATATAATTATCGGTAAAAATTTCGAAGACTTTTTTAGTTTTGCCAGAGAAGGACTTATTAAATAACTGAAATAAATAATACCAAAATACGAAATAAGAAGGTATTTAGCAGTATCGGAATTTCAAAAAATTTCGATACTGCAAGATAATATAAGTATTATTTCTTCAATAAGGAACAATATATTTTGATTTAGGAGTTCTCAAGGGGAAGGATTCCCCCTTGAATATCTTATGTAGAGTAATGAGATATAATTCCAAAGCACATCATAGACGGTCTATTAGATTGAAACAATATGATTATTCTCAAATAGGTGTCTATTTTGTTACAATTTGTACCTACCATAGAGATTGTTTGTTTGGCAAAATTATCAATGGAGAAATTATATTGAATGAAATAGGTTTATTAGTTCAAAATGAATGGGTGAAAACCGAAAAAATCAGAGATAATATTTTAATTGATGTTTATCTGGTAATGCCAAACCATTTGCATGGAATAATAATGATTAATAATGTAGGGGCGTATAGCCATACGCCCCTACAAAATGTATTTAGATCAACATCGAAAACCATTGGTGCAATTATTCGTGGTTTCAAATCAACTACCACGAAACAAATAAATCAATATCGTCAAAATCCTTATTTACCTGTCTGGCAGCGAAATTACTATGAGCATATTATACGTAATGAAGATGAGTTGAGTCATATCCGAGAATACATTCTCAATAATCCATTGCAATGGGAATATGACAGAGAAAATATTTTCCGAATTTCTAATAAGGCAAATCAGTGGCAAGTCCTTGAGGAGATAATCTATGGTATTGGAATTTCAAAGAAATTTTAAGAAAGTGTTTTCTATTGTTAAGCTTGAATCGTTAAAATTCCTGTGGTAAAATTAACTCGTCTTGCAGATTATAACCTACGAAAGATCAAGTAACGAAAGATTATCGAAGACTACTAAAGTTTTTGTTCCTAATTTTTCATTAATAGACTTACACTGCATTTAATAACTGGAAATGAAATTTAAAATTATTTCAGGTGAGTGTGTTGAATAAGGAGTGCTTGGTTTGTACTGGGTGTCAAAAAGAATATCCAGTGGAAAGAATATTTCCTCGTTGTGATGATTGTTTTGAACCATTGGAAGTTAAAATTAGTCAACTAGGTAGAATTGAAAAAAAGATATCCTTCCCCGATACTGATAATATTTTAACTCACTATGCCTCATTTTATTCCTTAACAACAATTAAACCACAGCTATCTTTAGGAGAAGGATTTACCCCTTTAGTCCAGGCTAATTTATTGTCTGACCTGCTTGATTTAGATTGCCTCTATCTTAAAAATGAAACAGTTAATCCTACCTGGTCCTTTAAAGATAGGGGAACCTTTGTTGCTTTACAGCATGCGCTTAGTCTGGGTTATACCCGAATAGGGACTCTTTCCAGTGGTAATATGGCTGTTTCGGTAGCTGCTTATGGGGCACGTGCTAATGTGAAGACTCTTGTGCTGGTTAGTGCTGATATGCCTTTAGAGAAGATGCAACCTATTTTAATTTATAATCCAATTCTCATCAAAGTAAAAGGTGATTATGGTCAATTATATTATGAAAGTTTAAAGATTGGTCAGGAATTAGGTATCTACTTTTTAAATTCGGATGTCCCTTTTAGGGTGGAAGGATCCAAGAGTATTGCCTTTGAAATTTGTGAACAGCTAAACTATGAGATTCCAGATTATGTGATAATACCAACCAGTTCTGGGGGAAATGCTAGAGGAATAATGAAGGGTTTTCTGGAGTTTTATGAACAGGGATTAATCAACAGTTTACCAAAAATTATCTCTGTTCAGTTAGCAGGGTGTGCTCCCCTATATCAAGCCTGGATTGATAATCAGGAAAAGATATCTCCTGTATCCAATCCCCAGGCTATTGACCATGCTATTGCCAATCCTTTTCCGCCCAGCGGTAATGAGCTGTTAAGAAAATTAAGAAAATATAACGGTATAATAACTACTGTTTCTGACCAGGAGGCCTTACAGAGCCAGCTCCTACTGGCTAAAGAAGGTATCTTTGCTCAACCAGCAGCAGCAATTTCAATTGCTGCTCTACAAAAATTGAGAAAAGATAGAGTTTTAAGTAAGCAATCTCGTTGTGTTGCCATTGTGACTGGATCTGGATTAAAATATACCAGTATACTCCAAGAACATAAATTTAGTTCTCCCCTTAGTACCATGGAGAATTTAAAAGAAATGATTGTTTCTAAATTTGAGCAATAATTCTGTAGTGATAAATTATCTTTTATCTTTTGTGATTATTAATCGTCCTGGAGGACGTTTTTTTATTCATATTAATAGAGGGCATGAAATAAAAGAATAAGACAGATGAGATAAGGTGAAGTAAATGGACAAAAAATATGATGTTGTTATTGTGGGAGCAGGACCTGCCGGTATTTTTGCTGCCCTGGAGTTAGTCAAAGACGGTAAGGAAGACTTAAATATCTTAATTTTGGAAAAAGGAAAAGACATAACTAACAGAAGGTGCCCTATGAGAGAGCAAAAAACATCCTGCCAGCATTGTAGCCCTTGTTCATTGTTATCTGGGTGGGGTGGAGCTGGTGCCTTCAGTGATGGAAAACTAAATCTAACCAGTGAGTTTGGCGGTAATTTGGCTGAATATCTTAGTAATGAAGATTTAAAAG
>JAGPKD010000129.1 GCA_018054125.1 Candidatus Oleihabitans oleiphilus
GAATCAGGGAAAACTGTGTTTTTCATAACAATGGTAGATAGATTGTTAAGGCTTCAAATAGAGAAAGACATGCCTTATGAAATGACATTCAGGACAAAAGAAACGGAAGATTTCATTACACAAATGATAAACGAAATGGCAAAATCCAAATGGCCTTTAAAAACAGCAAAAGGGAATATCTATGAGGTTGATATAACAACCAGAAATGTTCTTTTTATGAAAAGTAATGGAATTCTCTCCTTTCATGACTACGGCGGTGAAGTTTTTTTAGATGCCTTTTCCGGTCCTGAGATTGGTAGTGAATCGAAGTTTAAAGAAGAGGCAGAAGCGATGAAAGTAGAAATAAAACAAGCAAAAGGGATATTTTTGGTCATTGACACTGTAGAGTTATATAATAATATGCAAGAAGAAAAATTGCTTAATTGCCTTTTTTATCTATCAGATTTTCTAAAAAAAGAAAGAAATAAAAACATGAGACTGGCTGTCATTTTCACTAAATCAGACCAATTTATAGAAAAAGATTCGTTATTTAATCCCGAGTCTATATTTAAAGAAAAATATCCAAATGCTTATGTCAATTTTAAGAATCGTAATACAAGATATTTTTTTGTTACTGCAATAAAAGAACCTATAATAATTGATGGCAAATATATGCCCCCAAAAAATTATAAAAGCACCGATTCGGTCAACATACTTGAAGCAGCAAAATGGATGCTTGAAATAAATGATTAAACATTTTGAATAAATTTGTAGGAGATGTTTTATTAAATGTCAAATAAAATTCAAATACCTTTTCTTGTCTGGGGCGGTAATAGAAATTTGAATATAGAGATTAACAATAAATATCTTGGAAAAAAAGAGATAGAATCTTTTTTGGAATGGTCAAAAAAATGGGGAGATAATCCAAAATTCGGGAATTTTATTGAAAGCGGTGGTGTTTCATGGTTAAATACTCCTATACCTAATTCTGAGTATAGACTTCACATTCATCCATTTTTTGTCCAAAGAGATCACGAAAGGCCTGCTTTTTATTTCGTAGGTTTCTTTTTCACAAAAGATAATCTTTCTAAGTTTTCTAATTTTTTTTCTTTAATCGATGCTTTGCAATCAAGAGAACTTAATGATATTATTAGACTTGCTTCTGATACAATTATAATTGAAGTTAATAATGACAATAATAATTTAAATGAATTTAATAATGACAAATCTGAAAGCCTAAAAGGGCGAGTTTTCAAGGGAGATTATTTAAAACTGAAGGATGAATTGAAGGATTATCTAAATACAAAAATAATGGATTGGTTTGAAGAGATTGCAATTGCCTGTAATCCACCTGACGAGGATGAAAGATTATCAACACTAATAATAACTGATAAATTTTATCACCAAGGATTGAGAATTATTAAAAATGAACCTCGTATGGAAAGACCAGTACAGATAAAAAATAACTTATCAGATAAACAAGAAAATAAAAAAAATATAGCAGAAAAAAAAGGAAAAAGACAGCGAATGCAACCTTTTTTATTAACTATTTTAATTGCTCTTACTATCTTGATTTTCTACGGATATAAATATTATAACAAAAATAATGAATACAATATGCTAAGTTTATTTCTATCTAACTGCCCGAAACATGTATCAAGCTTGACACTAAGTTTCGGTCAAATTGAAACCTTAATTGGTAAAAAGCTACCTCAAGAATCAAATCAACCTCAGTGGTGGGATGATTCAGAAAGAAAACAAAACACGCCTCAAGCAAAAGCTTGGCTTTGTTCTGGTTTTAAAGTGAATAAAATAAATATTTTAGAGAGATGGGTTGAATTTATAAGAATCGATAAAATAAATTAATAGCAGGAGGGTTAAAATGAATAAAAAGATATTAACGGCAGCATTATTATGTGTGATTTTTTGTATTGCCTCTTGCGGTCCAGATACTAAAGCAATTTGTGATAAAGCAACTCAAGAACTCAAAGCATCAGAAGATGTAAAGGCACAAGCACAAAAAGAACTAGAAGAAGCGAAAAAAAGAAATAAAGTCTTGGGAATTCCAAATATATTTGATTCCAAAGAGGTTAAGGAAGCTAAAGCGAAGTTAGCTAATGCAGAACTTTTATATAAAGAAAACCTTAAAAAAACAGCTGAAGTGTGTAAATAATAAGAACTATAAGATATGTTCATTAAATGACTGTAAGCGAGTCAAAGGTTTGAAGTGTAAAAAAGTGGGAGATGGTCAAGTCTTTTTTGACAGCCTCCATCATTTTTTAAGTGGTTTTGCCGCTCATACTGCATCCTTAATCTTTGGTAATGTTTCATAGTATACTTCATCCGGTGTTTTCTCATTTAAGCCCTGATGGGGCCTCCATGTATTGTATTTATCAATAAAGCGTGTAATCTCTATTAATCGTAAAATACATTTGACCCCTTTTCGTCATTTAAAACTGACCCCCGATGCTGTATAATCTTTTCTGTAAATTCAATAAAGGGTATAATTCTCAATGGAATAAAAAAACCCTAAATGGGAGAAAGGAGAACTATACCCTATGAAAAAAAGTGTATCAAAAAAGACAAAGGATGTCATTGAAAAAGAATTGGAACGGATAAACCACATGAACTCACTTATGGAAATAACAAGGGCAGGGGCAAGGATGATGCTCCAGATTGCCATAGAGGAGGAACTAACGGCCTTTCTTGAAAGAGACTACTATGAGAGGATAAAAAATAATACCAACAGGGGATACAGAAGCGGATACAAACCAAGAACCATAAAGACAGGCTCAGGTGATATAACAATAAATATGCCCCAGGTGAGAAATACAGAGAGCCCCTTTCATTCAAGGCTTCTACCTCCATATACCACAAGGATGAAAGAGATAGATAATGTAATCCCCCTTCTCTATATGCATGGTCTATCCACAAGAAAGGTAAAAAAGGCAGTGTCAAAGGTATTGGGTAAAAAGGGATTATCCCATGGTAATGTATCAAGGATAAGTAAAAAGATTGTAGATGAATTCAATAAATGGAAATATAGAGACCTCTCAAACACATCTGTCATGTATCTTGTCCTTGATGGCATAAGGCTCGGTATAAGAAGAAATACAAAAGAGAAAGAGGCAATACTTGTTGCATGGGCATTCTTAGAGGACGGCAAAAGAGAGCTCATAAGTGTATCCCTTGGAAATCAGGAATCATATGCTGCATGGAAATCATTTCTTGATGACATGATAACAAGGGGCATGAATGAACCACTCTTAATTGTCATAGATGGGTGTCCTGGGCTTATAAAAGCAGTAAATGAATCTTTCCCAAACTCAGATGTCCAAAGGTGCACAAAGCATAAAACAGAGAATGTCCTTAACAAGGTGTTAAAATCAGACAAAGACAAAGTCCATGACGATCTAAGAAGGATATTCTATGCACCTACATATGGTCATGCTCAAGAGGCAATTGAAACCTTTAAAAGACACTGGGGTAAAAAATACCCATCTGCCCTTGAATGCCTGCTTACTGATATAGAATTATGTCTTACCTATTATAGATACCCATATGCCCACTGGAAGAGGATAAGGACAACCAACTGTGCTGAAAGGAGCTTCCTTGAGGTGAAAAGGAGAACAAAGACAGCTTTAAGATTCCAGAAAGAGGAAAGGGGCCTCACTATGGTATGGTGGCAGCTAAATGAACTTAGCTGGTATGGTGTTGCTATGAATAAAGAGACAAGGCGTATCATTGATAACATAAAGGCGGAGAAATATAAGAATGCAGCATAAAACAATAATAGGAGAAACCGTTGAGATTAAA
>JAGPKD010000130.1 GCA_018054125.1 Candidatus Oleihabitans oleiphilus
TCCCTCGCACAATCCGAGAATAAAACGGATTAGCTATATCTGGTAAGAGATATCCAATAGTCATAGTTTTATTAGTACGCAAACTTTTAGCTACTGCATTATAGTTATAATTTAGCTTTAGAGCGGCGTTAATAACTTTTTCTTTAGTTTCCTTAGTTACATATCCATATCCACCCAAAGCTCGGCTAGCAGTTGCTACTGCCACTCCCGCTTCTCTAGCCACATCTTTTATGGTGATTTTTGCATTCTTCATTTTTTTCTCCTCAGATTATAAGAAAACGTTATCATATTTTTCCGATCTCGTCAATTACATTTTTATTATTATCAATCCTGTAAATGCTATGATATGTGAGAATGATGAGTAATAGAAAAATAGAAGGATAATCAGGAAATGAGCATTAAATTGGGTAGACACCTAGGTCTACCCCCTACAGATATAAAAACGATGAAAATAACAAATAATTAAAAAAAATTCAAGGTTAGGAAACGGTAAGGGCGAACCTAAGTGTTCGCCCTTCATTTATTCACCTGTTATTGGCTTTCATCTTCATGTAAGAGTTTATACTATTTTTAGTTGAAATTGAAAAGAGTGGCTCCCCGTAAGGTAATCCACGAATAGAGAAAACAATTAATAGAAATGAGCCACCTACAAAAGAAAAAACAAAGAAGTGGAAAAAGTTAATAGCAGAGATGAAAGAGGCATAGGAGAAAGCCTCTGCTCTCCTGGATGATGAAAAAAGCTTAAGACGATTTAAAGGATATGCTTTCATTCCAGAAGTGGTCAAGAATATTGAGGCAGAAGAAGAGAATATAGAAACTGCCGTGTTGGTGGTATAAGGTATAAGTTTGATGAAAACCGCTCAAATATTTTCAACTAAAAAGTTGTAAAGTCCTCAGCTAGTTATGAAAGAGGTAGTTTTTAATGATTATATTTTAGCAATGAGGATTATTCTCTATATTTTTTTATTTTCCTGCAATTATTTTACACTATCCAAATCATAATAAACTTGATAAATCTAACAACTTATCTTATAATTAAATTACGAATTACAAATTATTAGGAAGCCAAATATTATGGATAACGAAATCAAGTTATTAGAATGCCTTCTCAGGGAAATAAATCATATAATGAATCTTGTTACTAGGACCTTCTTATGTGAAAAGGGGCTTACTATGTCAAGATTCTGGGTCTTAAATAAACTTTCAATAGATAAACCCATAACCATGAAAGAACTTCAATCGCAACTTTTACTTGCGCCAGCTACCCTAACTGGTCTTGTTGATAACTTAGTAAGTGATAATTTGGTTGAAAGATGGAGAGATAACAGTGATAGACGCCTCGTTTATCTTGTTTTAACAGATGCCGGGCAAAAAAATCTCAATGATATATTAGAGTACCGCTCCTTTGTACTGAAAAAGATAATTGAGGACAATAACTGTCACATAGATTTAAAAGAATTAAATAAAAATTTGAAATCTCTGCTTGAAAACAGCGAAAAAGTTACAATTCAAATTTAAGCAATTAGAAGGCAATAACATTGAATTCCACAATAGTATTAAGGAACCTTACCAAAAAGTTTGGCAAATTAGAAGCTGTTAAAGATGTTTCCTTCAATGTCAACAAAGGCGAGGTTTTTGGACTTCTTGGACCAAATGGTGCAGGCAAAACAACAGCAATAAGAATAATAACAACATTGTTACCTCCAACATGCGGTGAAGTTTGGGTAGAGGGTTACAGTGTTACAAAACAAGGTTCAATTGTAAGAAGAAATATAGGATACGTACCACAGGCTCTTTCCGCAGATTCAACATTAACAGGTTATGAAAATCTCCTATTTATAGCCAAGTTATTAAGATTAAAAAACAAGGAAAGAGAAGATAAGATAAATTATGTCCTTAACATTCTTAATTTAAAGGATATGGCTAATCGTCTGGTCAGAGAGTATTCGGGTGGAATGGTAAGGAAACTTGAAATTGGTCAAGCAATAATACATGAACCTAGAGTACTAATACTAGACGAGCCAACAATAGGACTTGACCCTATAGCAAGACATAATGTATGGGAGGTCCTTCATGCTTTAAAAGAAGAGACAGGTCTTACCATACTGATAACAACTCATTATATGGAAGAAGCTGAGGCCATTTGTAATCGAGTTGCAATAATGAATAGAGGCCAAATCGCAGCAATAGGTACATCGGATGAATTAAAAGCAAAAACAGGCATACTAGAGGCAAATTTAGAAGATGTTTTTACTTTTTTTACTGGAAATCAGCTGGAGTCAGGAGGGAGTTTCCGTGAAACGAGACAATTACGCCGAAGAATCCAGAAATATAATTAAACATAAATCTCTACTGAGTATCCTGGAAGATTATGTATTTGATTTGCTTACCATAGCAGAGATGGAAATAAGGAAATTAAGGCATGACCCTACTGAACTTTTTACCCGAGCAGTACAGCCGGTTTTATGGCTTTTAATATTTGGCCAAGCATTTTCTCAGATTCGCAGTATACCAACAGGATCAGTTAATTATCAGACATTTATGATGCCTGGGATTTTAGCACAATCAATGATGTTTATCTCAATATTTTATGGTTTGAACATTATTTGGGATAAGGACCAAGGGATCTTACAAAAATTAATAGCCATGCCTGTTCCAAGAGCTTCTTTTGTAGCAGGGAAAGCTCTTGGTGCCAGTGTAAGAGCTATAAGTCAGGTATTTATAATATTGGTTTTGGCATTATTAATGAGATTAGATGTACGTTGGGGTTTTACAAATATAATTATGAGTATTATTACTATTATTATTGGTGCCATATTTTTTTCCTCATTATCTATGGCCCTCGCTGCAATGTTGAAAAGTAGAGACAGGTTTATGGGTTTTGGACAAGTGATTACTATGCCACTATTTTTCGCCAGTAATGCTATATACCCTATACAGATAATGCCTCATTGGTTACAAATCATAGCAAAGATAAATCCATTGAGTTATGTTGTTGGGCTTTTAAGAGGTTACCTCATAAATGGTTTCAGTCAATCAGCGAATATAGATTTGCTTATACTTATAAGTGTAACAATTATTATTCAGATAATCTCTGCCACACTTTATCCTCATATTGTTACGTAAGCATGCCCCTGGAAAAGCAAAGAAAGACAAGTGAAAATGTTAGGATCTGGAGCTTTTCGACTTTTTGGTTGAAAATATTTGAGTGGTTTTCTTCAAACTCATACCTTATCCCACCAACACGGCAGTTTCTATATTCTGTTCTTCTGACTCAATATTCTTGATCACTTCTAGAATGTAAGCATATCCTTTAAATCATCTAAATCTCTTTTCACCATTTAGGAGAGCAGAAACTTTCCCATATGCCTCTTTCTTAAAATTAACAATAATAAAATAACGTAGGTGGTATTAAGATTCCACGTTTATATAATTGATTTACTTTTGCTTTTTATGTATGTTGGATGAAACCAAGAGTAAAAAGGCATTATCATTGGTGATACTTGTCTCAAAAGAAACCTAGCAAAAGAAAATCTAATTGGTGACTACTTTATTAATTAATACCTCTGATTATGCTATTATAGATTTTTTTAAAATAGAAAACTTTCCGTGGTTGGGAATTGCCTTTTTAAATAGCTTTTCCGTTTTTCTTCCGGAAATTTTTCAATAGCGTAACGCAACATAGTACGGGGCATGTTCTGGTAATGTTTTTTTAGAAAATTTTCCTCAATTTCTAAATTTCTTTTCCCGATCTCTCTCAGCATCCAACCCACTGCTTTAT
>JAGPKD010000021.1 GCA_018054125.1 Candidatus Oleihabitans oleiphilus
GGTAAACTGAGAACAGGGTGAGAATAGGGGACGGCAGGCTGTGTGAAAAATAATTCTGGAAATTATTTGCCCCCACTTACGCCAATTATTAACTTCATAATTGGGAATAGGGATATAGAAATATAGTGAAATATAATATTATCCTCCACTTCAACATTATATTTTGCCAAAAAGGCGACTTTTCACACAGTCTGACGGTTCTCTGTTCCGTTTAGGAATGACCAGCGGGATGCCTTTCCTACGATTTATATAGATATTCCTGCAATAAGTGTTTGTTCATAATATGAACTTATATAAACTATAACACGTGGAAACCCCACGGGCAAGCCTGTGGTATTCTGCCCTTCGGGTCAATAAAAAATGATACGTCAATCTGCCAATCTGTTTTAATTAACAATCACCCGATTTACCAATCGACCAATCTGATTCAATCTTCCAATCTGCCAATCCTTTTAATCTTACAATCGACCAATCTGCCAATCAATAAAATATAAATTCTGTACTAATTTCGACCAACTCCTTCATAGGTAAAACCCAAAGCTGTTACTTTTTCTGGCTTTCTCGGGGTCTTTTTCCAGGAAAAATTTCCCTTCTTTTCGATTCCGCTTTAGATATTCTTCCAATCCCGGTTCGTAAAAAGGAATAGTCTCCTTATGCGGTATACTATTTTGTCATTGCGAGGAGCCAATTCAGTAATAAGTAACAAGCAATAGTCAAACCAAATACCAGATACTAACGACCAACAACCAGCGACTAATTTTAACGATATACCTTATATGTAATACGATATACGATTTTGTCATTGCGAGGAGCCAATTCAGTAATAAGTAACAAGAAATGGTCAAACTAAATGCCAGATACCAACGACTAATAACCAGCGACTTTATTTAAACGATATACGTTATACGTAATACGGTATATGATTTTGTCATTGCGAGGAGCGAAGCGACGAAGCAATCTCATCCACTTATACCCACACAGAAAATCAGTAGGGAAAACCATAAAAGTAGCCTGTCTCCTTTTATCTTATGTCCCTTTTCTCTTAAAGAAATTGATTTCTTCAATCTCTCCAATACCTCTCCTTGTTTTGTGGAAAGTATAGTCAAATCCACAATAAATCCTCCACCAGTTAAAGGTTCTATCATCAAGCTTATAGGCATTATTTTTCAGAAAATCACTAAGTCCTTTCTTACCAATCTTTTTAACCAGCCAGGCCCATTCTTCAATATTTCCATATTTCAATACTCGAGAGATTAGCTCCGGACAATTTAAAAATTCTCTTTCAGAAATATCTCTCTCTGGATAATCCCAGGTAAATTTTTTTAGATTAATTTGTTTAGACATATTGGGTCTCTTCCTGGGGTCAGATGTTGAAATTTGACCCCTTCATTCTTCACAGATCAGATATTGTATTACTCCACAGACCATCAAATTCTAAACTTAAGCCTAGGGCATCAGCAAGGAATTGCCTTATAAATTCTCCACCTAGATCTCTTCAGAGCGCACTAACTCCGTAGCATATCTGGCACAAGCTTTAACATCCTCAATTTCCAGGTCTGGATAGTATTTCTCCACGATTTCTTGAAAAGGGATGCCTTCTTGGATTAACTCCAGAACGTCCTCTACTGGGATACGCGTACCCGCTACACAAGGCTTTCCAAAGTGAATTTTCTGATCAATTATTATTCGCTTTTTATAGGTTGATTGATTTTCTCTTCCCATGGTTTCCTCCTTTTTATTTCCTCAAATCAGCTAATTAAATCCTAATAATTTTTTGAGATTATCTTGGTATTTCAAAAAATCAGCAGCAGAAAGGTTTCCTAATTTTCTTTCAATAATATTCACTTGGAGAGTTTGAATTATGCCGGTAACTAAAGAGGGATATTTTAAACCAGAATTTTGCCAATCTTCAATTATGGTATCTCCTGGTAAGACACGCTCTAAGCCTCATCCTTATCGTTATCCCATAACTCTTTTAAGGCAGGGGTAAGCTGGTTGGTCATCGCTAATAATTGTTTTTCCTCCGATTCTTTTTCCAAACGTTCTCGAATACTTGCTAAAACGTAATCTTTAATTGATATTCCCTGTAAAGTGGCAAATAACTTAATTTTTTGGTGTTCTTTCGGATCTACATCAATACTAAGCCTCGTTCTATTTTGAACAGTATTCTTTTTACTATTCATATTTCTCACCTCTGGATTAAGAATACAACATTTCATTACTTGTGTCAATGTAAAATTACTTAACCCTTTTCTCTAAATAGTTAAAATATTTTTCCAGCTATAATTAAATATAGGCTCCAGCACTAAAAAATTATCTTCGGTACCGGAGATAAGAGCAGCTTCTTTAATTATTGACCCAAATTCACTAATCATCCTTTTCAAAGAGGCAGCATGTTTAGGCAAGATAGTCATACTGCTTTTTATTTCATATAAATATAAATAGCCGGCTATTTCAATTACCAAATCTACTTCTAAACCATCTCGAGTCCGAAAATAATACATAGAAGGCTTATCTCCAAAATGTAGAAAGCGCTTTAAAAAATCAATCACTATCATTGTTTCAAATAGGTTACCAAAATAGGGGCTCCCTAGTAAGGTCTCGTGGTTGTGTATTCCTAAAAGATAAGAACATATGGCTGTATCACAAAAATATATTTTGGGACTCTTCATTATCCTTTTTCCAATATTCTTGTAGTAAGGATAAAGTAAATATATCTGCTGCCCTGTCTCCAAAAGAGAAAGCCATCTTTTGGCAGTGGGCACGCTTATGCCAATATCCCTGGCAATTTCTGATATATTTAATATCTGTCCAGTCCTTATGGCACAGGCAATTAAAAATCTTTCCAATTGGCTCAAGTCTCCAATATTGGTTAGACTCCGAATGTCTCTCTCTAAATAGGTAGTAATATAGGAACTGCACCATAGTTTTCTATCGACTTTTTTATTAGTAGCAATTTCCGGATAAAAGCCTCGTAATATTGACTCGGAAAGGGAAATTTTATTATTAGCTTGCTTATTTAGTTGCTTGTCTTTTGACCAATTGGTAAAATCTTTTGTGCCTTGGGCATTATCTACCAATTCAGAGATAGAAAATGGCAAAAGGGAAAGAGTGGCTATACGCCCGGCTAAGGATTGGGAAATATTATTCATAAGAATAAAGTTTTGGGAGCCAGTAAACAGCCACTGTCCAGGTTTTCTGTTGCTGTCGATTTTAGTTTTTATATAAGATAACAATTCGGGAAAATATTGGATTTCATCAATAATAAGGGGAGGTTTATATTGGTTTAGAAAATTCAGGGGATCCTCTTTTGCTCTCACCCTTACGTCAGGATCTTCCAAGGATACAAAATTATGGGTTTTGGAAAAAAGCATCCTATAGAGGGTTGTTTTACCAGCTTGCCGGGGACCAGTAACTACTACCGCCGGAAATGTTTTAATAGCCCTATTTATGGTATTGGCTAATACACGATTTTTGTATTTCATATTTCATATTTCATTTCTGGAATTTTTTATTTTTTTGTACTTTACATACTTTATTATTCCATTACTTTATTAATTTCCTATACTTTATTAATTTCCTAACTAATTTTAACCCTTAATATTTAATATTGCAAATTAAATATTAAGGGTATAATTATCCGTCTCTATCCCCTCTCCCTTGAAGAGAAATCTTCTACATTCTCCTTCCCTTTGAAAGAAGTTCTCACTATTTCCCACCCTTCAAAACGAGATAATTATCGTTACTTATCCCTCTATCAAAAGAAGATCATCATCATCTTCATTCCTCTCCTTAGAAGGGAGAGGTTAGGGGGGAAGAATACCTTGACTATTTCCTACCTGAGCCTAGGGGTCATTTCTCACCTTCATTTCCTTCATTTGGACCCCTTCATTTGTATGACCCCTTTTATTTTAATTTTTAGTTGACAATCTGACCACAGTTGAGATATTATTTTAGAGAGATATCTTTAATCTAGTACGAGATACTAGAAAGGTACTTTACTATGACCAATATAAATAATTGTTCGAGAGAATTTCATAAATCTAAAAAAATAAATATAATAAATATAATAAAGCTAAGAATAAGAAAAAACCTTTTCGTATAAATAGACGAGAAGGTTTTTTTTATTATAAATACTTTAATTTAGTCCCTGAGAGACTAAAAAGGAGGAATGGTCTTAATGATAAAAGGAAGGAATTTGATTGAAATAGATGATTTTTCATTAGCAGAAATTGAAGATTTATTATCTTTCGCACAGAAAATCATAGATAATGAAAAAGACTACCACAATCTATGCCAGGGAAATCTAATGGCCACTATTTTCTATGAACCTTCAACCAGAACAAAATTCAGTTTTGAGTCAGCTATATTGAGATTAGGAGGTCAAGTGATAGGATTTGCAGATGCCCTAACCTCATCAGTCTCTAAAGGAGAGAGCCTCATTGATACTGTAAAAACTCTCTCTTCTTATGTAGATTTGATTATTATAAGACACCCCAAAGAAGGAGCACCAAAGCTTGCCGCAAAATATTCCAGCGTCCCGGTGATTAATGCCGGTGATGGTGGTCACCAACATCCCACTCAAACCTTAACTGATTTATTAACCATACGTTATCTGAAAGGTTCTTTTTCTAATCTAACCATTGGACTATGTGGAGACTTAAAATTTGGCCGCACAACTCATTCTTTAGTAAAAATCCTATCAAAATATTCAAATATAAATTTTATTTTTATCTCTCCAGAAGAACTCAGAATTCCAGAATACATTAGAGATGATATTAACCAGAATAACCAGAATAGATATGAAGAAACAGATTCTCTGGATAATAATATCGGTAAATTAGATATTCTGTATATGACCAGAATTCAAAAAGAAAGATTCTTCAGCGAACAGGAATATCTGCGATTAAAAGGCTATTATATCCTGGATAACAATAAAATGAAGATGGCCAAAAAAGATATGATTGTCATGCATCCTCTACCCAGAGTTAACGAAATAGCTACCGAGGTTGATACCGACGAAAGAGCAGCATATTTTAAACAGGTGAAATATGGTATGTATGTTAGAATGGCCTTGATTTTAAAAATCTTAGGGAAAGGAGAATAAAATGATTAATGTTTCCAAATTAAAAAAGGGAATTGTCATTGATCATATTAAAGCAGGTAATGGATACAAAATTTTCCAGCAGTTAGAATTAAATAAGTTAAATGATACAATAGTCTTATTAAAGAATATCCCTTCCAATAAGATGGGAATTAAAGATTTAATAAAAATAGAAAATGATATCTACCTGGATTTAACAGAACTGGGCTTAATAGATTCAGGAGTAACAATTAATATCATTGAAAATGGACAAAGAAAAGAAAAAATCAAATTGAAATTACCTCAAAAAGTTAAGGGAATATTAAAATGCAAAAACCCCAGATGTATTAGCACTAGCGAAGAGGTGGGAGATATTGAATTTACCCTGGTTAACCCGGACACTAAAGAATATCAATGTGAATATTGTCATGAAAGAACAACACTATAAACACTTTAAACACTATAAAGGTAAAATAGATGTCAATTTTATTTAAAAATATTAGCATAATTGACTCAGTAACCAATAGAAATACCAACATTTTAATCCAAAAAGATTCTTTTTATGAACTAACTGATAATGATATTGGTAATGCTAAAGAATATAACAAAATCATTGAAAAGGCTAATCTGGCTTTAATGCCCTCTTTTATTGACCTACACTGCCACCTGAGAGAACCCGGATATACCTATAAAGAAGATCTATACTCAGGAGGACAAGCGGCTCTTGCTGGAGGGTTCACTACCATTTGTTGTATGGCTAATACCAAGCCGGTAGGTGACAATCCAGCAACTATTCAGTATATTAGAGATAAAGCTAAGGCCTTAGATTTGTGCCAGGTCATTCCCATTGCTGCTGTTACTGAAAATTTAAAAACAAATAAAATGGTTAATTTCAAAGAAATGATCCAATACACCAGCTTATTTTCCAACGATGGGCAGCCAATTTCTGATAAAAAAATCATGATTGAGGCCCTTTTAGCCTCTGCTAAATATCAATTTAATTTATTAACTCATTGTGAACCTGAAGTGGAAATGATAGAAAGAGATTTACAGTTACTGGAATCATATGGAGGGAATCTACATATATGTCATGTCAGCAAAAGAGAAAGTGTAGAATTAATTAGAACGGCCAAAAGAAAAGGATTAAAGTTAACCTGTGAAGTAACACCTCATCATCTTTTTAGTTACGGATTAGATTACCTGGTAAATCCACCCTTTGGGAAAAAATATGATAGAGAGGCCTTATGGGAAGGTCTTTTAGATGGTACTATTGATATTATTGCTACCGACCATGCACCCCATAGTAAAGAAGATAAGTTAAAAGGTGCCACTGGTTTAATCGGTTTGGAACATGCTTTCTCCCTTGTTTATACTATATTTAAAGAGAGAAATATCAACCTTCAACTATTAAGTCAATTGATGTCTGAGGCTCCAGCAAAACTACTAAATATACCTCCCGTAAGGTTTAACCAGGTATCGAAAGCCAATTTGGTATTGCTTGATTTAGAAAAAAAATATGTAATTATGGAAAAAGATATCATCTCTAAATCAAAAAACACACCTTTTCTAGGTCAAACGGTCTCTGGTCAGGTATTAATGACTATAAAGGATGGTCAAACAAGATATTCAAACGATATACGTTATACGTAATACGATATACGATTTTTGTCATTGCGAGAAGCAAATTCAGTAATAAGTAACCAGTAATAAGTAATAAGCAATAGGCAAACTAAGTGCCAGATACTAACGACCAATGACTAACAACCAACGACTAAATTTGACGGTATACGTTATACGTAATACAGTTTGATATTATTCAAATTTAAGTATTATCATTAATTTTTTTTCTTTTAGATGAGTATTCTTTTTCTAAAATATCTAATTGTCGCTCATTAAGTCCAAAATAATGTCCTACCTCATGTAATACTACTTGCTTAATATTATCTTTTATATCTTGCCTGCTCCTATTTTTACGAATTATTGGTTTGCGAAAAATAATAATTCTATCTGGCATCACATTTCGATAATGAATCCCTCGACGAGTAATGGGAACTCCTTGATAAAGTCCCAGTATAGAATAGGGAGATTGACTACCTAACTGTCTGAGAATATTTTTATCAGGGAATTCTTCAATATGAATGGAGATATTTTCCATTTTTTCCCGAAAGTACTCTGGTAATTCACCAATGGCCTCTATTACCAATTCCTCAAATTCTTTTTCCTTCATCATATTACTTCTGTCATTCCATTTCGAATTTTCTTATATTTTTAACAAATTCTTCAATAAGCTGCCAGTGGTATTGTTTCTTAATATTTCGATTGGTAAAATTCACTGCCGCTACCGGTTTTTGATTCAATATCTTTTCCATACCTAAAAAAACATTTTTGGGGTCAGAGCCCAGTGAGGTGCAGAAAAAAGCAGCTTTCTTTATTTTTTCCTGGTATTCCTTTATAAAACTTCTAATAGGCGTAGAAATATTATTAGCCCAGATAGGAGTACCAATTATAACCAGATCATATAGAGCCGGATCCTTGGTGAGCTTTTCAATGGGAATAATTTTTTGCAAATGGGCCTCATTACCACTGATAATAAAACCAACTAATCCCTTTCTTCTTTTATTATCAATTACCTCTTCCAAGTCAGCATTCAACTTGCTACCAATTATTTGAGCTATATTTTTAGTATTACCAGAACGAGAATAATAGACAATAAGTATTTTCATTTTTGTATGCTTCCTCCTTGTTTTTTCATCAGTACCTTTTCATCCTGTCCCATCTCCAGGTTTACCAAGGTTTCGATTCCCCCTTAAGCAGAAAGCCACCTCGTAGCACCAGATTTAAGGATGGCTTTCCCTTGAGTAGCATTATTAACTAATTGTCTTACCCATTCCTTTTCTCTTTCGGGGAGCAGGACCAATATCTTTACTTTTTCTCCATACTCTATATCTTTAATCTTACCGGCTTTACTCTCCATGGACTGTAAGATAGTTCCTAATGACTGGTATTCAATCTCCTCAATAAAAAATTCCTGAAGGGGATATTTACTTTTTTTCCCAGCTTTTTGCAATCCTTTCCGAGCAGTATCTCGATAAGCTTTAATCAATCCACTCATTCCTAATTTTACCCCTCCAAAATAACGAACAACCACCACTATGACATTGGTAATCTGCTCTTGTCTAATAGCCTGTAATATAGGAGGCCCAGCTGAATTAGGTGGTTCACCATCATCAGAATATTTTACTATCTCCTTATTCCCAAAACCCAAACGATATGCCCAGCAGTAGTGGGTAGCATCTGGAAATTGCTGGACAACTGATTTAACAAATGACTTTGCCTCCTGTTCTTGTTCCACTTCTTGTAGAAGAGCAATAAAATGACTCTTTTTAATAGTGTTCTCCTGTTGAATAGAATGAGCAACAGTTTGATAATTTTCTTTACTTTTCACCAGTATTCACCAAAGGCTATAACTATATCACTATAACTATATCTTATGTTGAAATCTTTTAAAACACTTTAAAAAATCTTCTCTATTTGACCGGGAATACATTATCAAAACCAGTGTGTTTTCTTGATTTTCTAACTGGTATTTAATAAATACGCGATAGTCTGGTGGAGAAAGAATGGAGAGAAAAACATTTTTTTTGGGGGGATAATAAATTTCTTTGACTGAACTCCAGGGTATTTGAAAATTTATACTTTCTCCCGAATATTCATTTTGTCCACTTCTAAACAAAGATGTTACCCAGTTCTTTTTGGGAAAAGTCTGAAAGTAAAATGAGGTATCCGTATAGTACAAAAGTCCCCAGGTTCTTCCCGGTAAACCATAATAGCCACTGAGATATTCACTCATATCCTTCCCTTTAATCTTTTCTCCTATTTCCCGTTCCTTTTCTTGCCAATACTTCTGGACTTCTTGTTGGTTATTCCTATTCAAAATCTCCTCCTTTAGTGTAAATGCACATCTACTTATTTTTAATACCTTTTCGAAAAGTTTATTGAATCTGACTGGATAGTATCACCTGAGCCCCTTCCTTTTTAAGCTCAGTATATTCTTGTTCAATTTTCTCCTCTTCTTTAGCGAAAGTAGCAATGGCATCATAAATCAGAAATACTGTAAGCCCTTCCCGTAAGGCATCTAAAGCTGAAGATTTAACACAAAATTCAAGGGCAATTCCACAAAGGTAAAGTTCGGTAATACCTCTTTCTTGGAGATACTCAATAAGCTTAACATTGGTTGCCTCAAAAGCAGAGTATCCATCATCTTTATCTCCTGTTCCTTTATAGAAAATCTTATCAATTTTTTCCTGACTGAGGTCAGGATGAAATTCAGCTCCTTTACTACCAGCAACACAATGTACTGGCCATTTCTGAAAATGGGCAGATTGCTGAGGATGCCAGTCTTTCGATGCCAGTACCAGCTCAAATTTATCCATTAATCCATTGATAACCGGGATTACTCTTTCGGCATTCTCGACTGCTAAAGAGCCACCAGCTAAAAAATCATTTTGCACATCAATAATTAATAGTGCTTTCATCGCTCTACTCCTTCTGGATTACCTATATTAATATTAATATTATAAGTTAATATTCTAAATTCTTTCTGATTAATTTGTTGATATTTTTTCTAACACAACAATATTTATCGCAAAATTATTTATTTCTCTAAGATATTTACCTGTTTTTTTAAATTCTGATAACTATTATCTAAATTTTTAAATAATTCGGGTGAGAGGGCATGCTGTTCCCATTCTAAACCAACAGCTGTTTGCCGATTTCTAGAACCCCAGAAAAGACCACCTAAAAAGCCAGCACTATAGTGCCATTGGCCTTCTATTAAGGCTAACAGAGAGAGGGCACCTGATGAAATGGCTGGAGCAATATAAGGTTTATATCCTAACTTTCTTAATTCTAAATTGGCTTGTAATACTTTTTCGGTTAATCGGAGTGACTTTTCCTGGTCATAATTTTCTACATCATCAACTACTACTAAACCATTTCCATGTGGTCCAAATACCCTTCCCTTTTTTAAATAATGTTTCATTGCCTCTTCCCGTTCAGCATAATAAGCTGCCCGACCATGCATCACACCTAAACCAAGACCTCTAATCTGGTCAGCAGCAAGACCAACCCCATCTAATTTACCCTCTTCATTTTTGTTGCTGGCTAAAAATGCGCTCTGACATAATAAATCCACCGGGTCAGAAATAATAGCAAAAATACCATTAAAACGAGTTTTTCTTGCTCTCTGGGCATAATAATTAATAATGCCAGAATTTGCCTCTAATTGCATCATCCTAACATCCTGCACTTCCTGTTCAGGGGCAGGAACTCCTATGGAGATACAGAAAACCACCATATCAGCATTAAAAATTTCCTCAGATTTTATTATTTTTACTGGAGGTAGCGTCATCCGCCCAGAGCCATCAGTAATCTGGTTCGCTTCCTGTTCCCAGCGAGAAATAGCCTTCTCATTGGTATCCAATATTCCTATGGTCGCAATTCTTTCTCCTCCCAACAAACGTAAGGCAATCAAGAGTGTTCCTCCCACATTACCTAATCCTACAATATTTACCTGCCATTTTTCTGGTGGCACCCATTCCAAGCGGTCTTTCCAGCGTGGATAACCATAATTACAAAGACCAACTTCTCTCTTGTTAATTTTTTCTATTATCCAATCAGGAAAGGGAGAAAAACTTTTCTGAACATCAGCAGGTTTTTGTAGAATATTAATTTCTTGTTTGTTAGCAAATAGCTGGTCAGGGTGAATCAGAGTAACTAAAGGACTAACTTTTTGCCAATCTCTCTTTCGAAGGTAATAGACAAATTTATTTTCCTCTAGATTTATACTTTCAGGAGTAATTATCTGTAAATTTGGAATTTTTATGGTAGAAAAAAGAATTTTTCTATGAAATCGATAAAAATAAATCATAATTCCTCCTCTCTTGTGATAAATTCTTGGGAATGGGGAAATCGTAATAAATCCTTTCGCTTCATTTCTGTTCCTTTATCCCATATCCCATATCCTGTGTAATAATTCTAAGTCATTTTCTAAATACAGGGAAGTTGCTAATGATAGATTATAATTCATATTTTTTCCATGGTCTGGATAACGAGGATACAGAAATACTTCACCTAAATGCTTCAAAGTCAATTTTCGGTGATAATTAATCTGATATTCTTCCTCCAATACTTTAATAATCTGTAGGGCATTTTCAATACATACTTCTGATAAACGGTAAATGGTCTCTTGGGCAACACCCTTCAAAAATACTGGATAAGCAAAGGGCAAAATCATATTAATCGATCTTACTAAACTACCCTGCTCTGGTTCTGGTCTAAATAATCCATCACCTCCAATAAAAGGATATAAATCACTCTCATTGAACCATACCCGAAGATTGGGAATAAAATAAGCGCTGTCCACCGAAAGCTTTTGAATCATCGCTAATTCCTTCCCTCTTGCTGATAACAACCCTACTATTATCTTATGTACTTCAATATTTTCTTTTTTTAGCAAGGGATTTAAGGCCTTGAGACGATAACCTTTATGAAGTAAGTCATCAATCAACAAAACAGGTCGATTAAAAGACTTAATCATCTTAACCTGATTATCTAAACTCATATAATAACCAAAAGAGTCTATCTTAAAATGTTTCATATCAGGAGTAAATACTTTATCAGTATGTAAAGATTTTGTTACCGTATTAGGAACTATCATTTTATGTAGAATTTTTCCGAAAGGGACACACATCAGTGGCCCCAATTGCCTTTTGCTATTTTGTTCTATGGGAACCCCGTTTTCCTGGCAAATCTTAGCCACAATTGATTGATTTATTAAATCTATGTTGAAAGGAATTAACAGATGCCCAGGATATAACTGGGTCATAATCTTCTGTAGTCTCTGACGGGTAAGGTGGATTGCTTCCTTAACCCGGTATTGCTGCACAAAGGGTTCCTTAATAAGTGTTTCTATTTCTAAACTTAGAGTAGAAGGTTTTCGTATATCTACCGCTAAAATTGTGGGACATTGTTTACTGATAATTGGTAATTTGGTAAAGCCAAAAAGTTCTAAGGTATTTAACAATTCATCAGGATCTGAATCTGCCTCAGGAATCATATTTTTAAAAACGGCATAATCATAGTCTTTTCGGACACAAAAGGAAAGGGCTTCTGTTAAGATAATTTGTTTTAAATCTCTAAACTGCTCATTTTTTTTATGAATTTTACCAGATTCTTTAGTAAAAACCCCATCTATTACAATGGTACGGCCACTGGCATAGTCTCTAATATACTGGGTTATGATATTATCTTCAAATTCATAATACAATTCACTGGCTCGTACCCAGTGTACAGCTGCAAAACCTAATATCTTCTCCTTTCCATAGGTATCTTTTAAGATAATAATACGAGGGTTGAGTTTTTTGTTAAATTTTTGTAAACTAGTTAAGGCCTTTATTCTTATATCCTCCGAAAATACCTCAGTAACCAACTTTTCTAAAAGCGAGTTTTCCGGTTTCTCTATTACTTCCACTTTAGTATATACTTTTTGTAAAGTTGATTTATACTGAGGCTCCCTTTGATACAATCCCAGGTTATAGATATATCGTTCCACGAGAGGATCAACTAAATCAGAAATACCTTGCTGATTATCAATATTCTTTCTAATTTGGCTGGAACTTATATCTTCGAAGGGAGCTTGTAAACTGAGTTGAATTACTTCAGAGGTGAACTTATTAATGATTTTTTGATATTGTTTCTGCTGCCTTTCCGAGAGATAATAATCTTTCCGACCAAAAATAATATGAGAAAAACTAAATATGGGACTATCCTCTTTTGCCTCAACATAGGCAGAGGCATTCAACAAGACATCACTCCCGGCCACAATATAAATCTTAGAAGAGGGAAATTGATTTCTAAGCACCTCTAAATCGAGAGGGTTAGCTATATTAGCTGGTAAACTTTCCGGATAAAGATAGACCTTTAATTCATCGGCAATAGACATATTAATCAAATTTCTCCGATAGAGATGTGGTTGGGTTCGTTTAGACCAGGAAAATTCATCAACAGACAAATAAACTTCCATCCCTAACTTCTCAATCTCTCTTACAATCTGTTTATGACTCAAGGAAAAAGGATCAAAAGTGCCCGGGAAGAAGGCAATTGATTCAGGAACAGGTAAATTAATAGGGCCTTCATAAAAATTATAATCTGAAAGGTAAATATATATTTGATGTAAGGCTATGGTATTAACAAAAAAAAGGAGCATATCTTGCTGGTCAATTGGAGTAATTAAATTGAGTAATTTCTTAGCAATAAGCCGAAAAATATTTTCTTTTTCTCTCAAATTAAGATGGTGGGAAGCAAATATTTCCTTACCAATAACCATTAAGGTTACCCGCTTTACCAGTGAATCATGATGGGCTAATCCATTCATCAAAATTCCCAGCATCCGACTCAATCTCTTTTGAAATAAATCTTGCCCCTCCTCATATCTCTTTAGATAGGGAGCATAACGGCTAATTGCTATTACCAAAGTGCGAATGAGTAAGATGCAGGTCCCTGGCTCAGAAATTTTAGTCTTTTCTTCCAGCTCATCAATAAATTCATCCATTTCCCGAGGTGGTAAAAAGGGAATAGATTGTCCCAGATAATAAGGAATATATTTGGTATATTGATAATCATCAATTTCCAGTGCTTTTAAAAGTTCAATGGAAATATCATTTTTTTGTTCTACGGTCAGGTAAGGAATAATATTTATCAAAGCCTTACCAGCATAGTTTCGAATCGGCTCATGACTGCTCACCTTTAATATATTACAGAAATGTAGTGCGGTATACACAGTCTCCTCTCGATTTAGTATTGCCCTTTCCCTTAACATATCAATCTGTACCTTTTTGATGATAGCATCTGTAGATGATTTCAGGTTATTCAAATACATCCGGTCAATTTTTTCCACATCTTGTAAGCAATACTGATGGAAACGGCTAAATATACTCTGATTAGCTTTAACTTTTTTACTTATTTTATATTTTAGATAGTTCTCAGCAGGAACAAGTGAACATTCACTTACTTCTTCTAAAATTGAGCGGCATTTCTGGTAAAAGGGATCCTGTTCTGTTATTTTATCTAAAATATCATCAATTACCTCAAAAGCAACAATTCGGGTCGTTTGTTCTTTCTGATAAATAAAGTAAGTTAAGAAATTAGCAAGTACTGGATCAAAATTTTCTCCGGGTAATATGGGAATGTTTTTTAAGGCCGGTAGTAAACCAATAGCACTATTTTTAGATAACTGATTATTGGTATATTTCTGATAATATTTTATAACAATTGGTAAATATTGGGTAATCTGTCGCTGTTGACTATTTTTAAATAAAGACTCAAGCATAAGAGCTAAATTTTCTCTAACACTATTCTGATTAATTTTAGAAGTTTTATCAGCTGGTTCTAAAAATAAAGCTAAGTACTTATCCAATAGTTCGGTACTTTTTACTTTAGGCGGACTGAGAGAAAGGTCATCTGGTATTTCTTTACGATATTTTTCATCAAAATTAGCAATTAGATAACCAATCAATTTGGCACTTCTTCTTCTGATACCTTCTTCAGGATAAATAAGTTGTTCATACAAAAAATTTAATACCAGTGTTTTTTCATTCTGGTTAAGATAAGCGGTATATTCTGAAAATATTCTTAAATATTCCTGAAGATTTTGCCAGTTACTCTCACTGCGCGCTGATTCCAGTATAGAATTAAGAGCAGACTCATTCCTTAATTGAAACATTAATCGAAAACTATGTTCTAAGGAAAGATATTTAATCTGCTTAATTACCTCCTCACCATGAAGTAAGGCCAATATTTTTGGTGTTCTTACTGGCTGATAGGCTTCCCCCGGTAAGGGATTGGCATCTACCTTTACACCCTGTTCTACTAAGAAATCTTCAAAATCTTTCAGTTTGGCAAATACCCTGCGGTACCTCTTCTCTTTACTATCATCAACATTGTCTAATTTATTTAATATCACCTGGAAAGAATCTGCCAGGTTATATATATACATCTCATTTGAATTTTCTTTATTTTTAACCCTAAAATCAGAATAAATTAAAATTAAGGATTCCAGGGGGAGGTTCTCTAATTCTAAATCCCACACCGAATGATTTACGGCAATATGGCCAATATAAGGAAGACTATGCTTCTGAAACCATAAGTCAGTATAATAGTAATGTAAATAAGGAACCCTTTTTTGCTCAGTAAACCGACAACCATATTTACCAATATCATGACCGACAGCAGAACCAGAGATAAGGCCCAAATCAATTGGAAGTCCTTGTTTTTGAATCTGTCTGGCAATACTTAAGGCCAGGGCATGAACACCACAGACATGTTCCAGGGTATTGTAATTATATATCTCTTTACTTAAGGCCATCATTTCATATACGAAAAGATGGTTAAAGGCCTTTAGAAAATTACGATATTCTTCTGGTTGTTCTAAGGAATCAATTTCTTTTTTTGATAAGAAAGAAAGAGGATATTGGGCTAAAAAAGATTCTTTCTCGATTTGAGCTTGCCAGGAGAGAATGTAGCGATAAGTTAATAAAAATAGAGAATATAATTTCCTTTTAGCTAAAGAAATTCTTTTAAATTCAGGCCTACTTTCTGGAAAAGATAAATATTGACCAAAATGATAGATTTGCTTTAACCATTCTATTTCACTTTCCATCTTTTCAAATTCCGCAAGCCTGCTCCAGAATAGCTCTACCACTTTTATTGCCTCAAAATTATGGTCTCTTAACATAAGTGATAACTTTTCCCTGAACTCAGTATCTTCCTTTAATGTCTGGATATCTTCTGGAGTAATTTTATATTGTTGGTCTAAAGTTATTTTGGATAAATCTGCAAATAATTGGTCAATTAATTTTTCTATCATTTCACCCTCACCTTACCTCTCCCTTCTCAGGGAGAGGTATATGGTTTTCATATAATATTTTACTCTATTTAGAAAGCTAATCCAATATTTATTATCTAAATTATCATATTATTCTATTATTACTAAATATATTAGCTTAATTATCTTTACTTCTTTGCTTCCGATTTTAAAAATATATGCTACCAGCTAAAAAAACATCTTTTAGCTTAATAGAAACAAGGTTAAACTATTTATCTTTTTTTCAAAAATGTTGTAAAATAATCTTAAGTATTATAAAATAATCTCGCTAAGTAAATACAATCAATTCAGGTAGAAAGGGATGAAGGTATTATGCCAAACTATACTTACCAATGTCAGGATTGCTCCTATGTCTTTGAAGTAAAAGCATCAATTAAAGAGATGGAGAAGGGTGATTTTTCCTGCGAACAATGTGGTAGTAAAAATATCAAAAGATTATTTAACGGTTTTGGTTACAGTAGAAATAGCAATACCAGTGGAACAAGTAGCTCCAGTTGTGCTTCCTGTCATGGTGGTTCCTGTTCCACTTGTAACTAATGAATCTTAACTTCTTTAGTTTTTTATAATAATAAACTTTCCCAGGGGAACACCCCGTCGCAATGACAAAATGGTATACCGTATTACGTATAACGTATATCGTTAAAATTAGTCGTTAGTCGTTAGTATCTGGTATTTAGTTTGCCTATTGCTTATTACTTATTACTGGTTACTTATTACTCAATTGGCTCC
>JAGPKD010000131.1 GCA_018054125.1 Candidatus Oleihabitans oleiphilus
TGGTTAATAATTTTTTCTTGTTCCAATCCATGAAAGGAGATTTCCAGGTAAAAATTATCTGGGCCAAACACTTTTTGGAACCACCGAGTAGTTGTTTCAGCCTTTAGATATTCCTTCTGGATAAGAAGAAGCGGGATTTCTCCCTGAAGACAACCGGAGAGGGCAATTAGTCCCTCATGATAGCGAGAAAGTATTGCTCGGTCAATAGCCGGTATACCCTGATGGTTGGATAACTGCGCCTTACTGATTAGCTGGCAGATATTACGATATCCGATACTATTTTTGACCAGAAGTATCAGGTGAGTTACTCTGTTGGATAAAAATTCACTTTTGATTCGCAGTTCACAACCAAGGATTGGTTGAATATCGGCCTGGGTAGCTTTTTTATAAAATTCAATGCCCCCCAACATCCCATCATGGTCAGTCAGGGCTATAGCCTTCATCTTGAGCTTCTGGGCCTGGCTGAGAATCTGATCGATACTGCCTAATCCATCCTGTAAACTGTACTGAGAATGCAGATGCAAATGGGTAAAACTCATAAATCATTTCCCTTCCTTAATGTTTGGTAAACATATGTTTGCTCTTTTATGAAAAAAAATAATTTGATTTTGGTTACTATTCTTTTGATATATCCTGAATGTCTTTGTCTATAGTAGTACTACCAGTCTTTATCTCCGGTCGTAGTAATTTCATCAACAGCAAGGCATTTTTAGTTGCCTTTCCCTTATAGTGATTATTCAGAAAGATATACTGGTCGGTAGTCTGAGTAATAATCTGTTTAATCTTTGGTATCCACTCCTGTAATTCCTCTTGGCTATAGAGATAATCATAGCGCTGATAGGCCTGTTCATGCTGCCACCATTTTTCTTTGTTACGCCCATGAAAACGGAGATAACCTAACCGGGAGGTTACTACTACCAGAGGAGGGATTAGTCCTGGTAAAGGTGGTTGATCTACCATACAAAAGCCTATCTCGTTTTTTCTGAGAAAATCAAATATCTCCTCCTTCACCCAATATATATTTCGAAACTCAACAACCAGAGGAATATTATTCATTTGTTCCTTTACATAGAGGAGATAATCAAGGTTGTTACTGTTATAGTGAAAAGAGTAGGGGAATTGAGCTAGGATGCCACCCAATTTATTACTGGCTCGAAGTGGTTTGAGGGAAGCTATAAATTCCTGAAAGACAGACTCATTTTTATCTCGAACATGGGTTATCCCTTGATTAGCTTTTACCACAAATTTAAAGTCAGCCGGGACTTTACGCTGGAGATGATAAAAAACAGCTGGCGGTGTAATTCGGTAAAAGGAAGAATTAATTTCCACTGCATTAAATTGGGAGGCATAAAAGGTGAGCATATCTCCTTTATTGATGTTTTCTGGATAAAAAGGACCAATCCAGTCCTGATAACTAAAACCGGAAGTTCCTATATAAAGCATAATTTTTTATTTCCTTCCATTGAATCGTCGAATAATACCGATTACCTTGCCTAAAATTATTATGTCTCTGGTAATGATAGGCTGGTAGGTCGGGTTAGATGGTTTTAAGATTATTTTATCTCTGTTTTGGTAAAATCGTTTGACTGTTACCTCTTCCTGGTTGAGCAGAGCGATGATAATATCTCCGTTATCTGCCTTATTCTGGGGCTGGACTATCACATAGTCTCCATCCAGGATATGATCACCAATCATACTATCTCCCTCCACTCGAACCAGAAAAGTTCCCTCTTTGCCGGCTAATTCCTCTGGTACCGGAATTACCTCACTATATTCTTCTAAGGCCAGTAATGGATTACCAGCGGCAACTTTGCCAACTAAGGGTAGATTACGTATTCGAGGCATTAATCTAATTGCCCTTGTTTTCTCTTTCTCTCGTTTGATATAGCCTTTCTGTTCCAGGATTTTTAGGTATTTAAAGGCAGTGGCAGAGGAACGAACACCTAAGGCTACACATAATTCCCGAACTGTTGGTGGGTAGCCCGTTTGTTGAATTTTAATTCGAATAAGCTCAAGCGCCATCTTCTGTTTTTTAGTAAGTGCCTCTTTATTAGCCATTGAATATTTTCCTTATTATAAATTTTATAGATTGCCCAGCTAATTTCATTATAAAGCAAACATATGTTTCCGTCAAGTAGAATATATATTAACATATATTAGTAGATTATCTTAATCAGGAGGGGATCCCCTCCTGATTAAGAGTGGATACATGGCGTGATTACTGGATAATAAAAGAGCCATTAACTTTCACTGGGCGAGTGAAATTATCATACATCGGTGATGCTTTTAAGGCCAGATTATGAACTTTTTCTATTTCTTCCTTAGAATGGCTGGTGTTAACCTGTACTTCAAATTGAACAGTCTTAAAACCAGTTCGCTTATTGTTATATTCATCTAGCCAGCCACCGGGTATAACCTCACCCTCTATCTCTACTTTTAAACCTTCAATAGCAACTTTTAGCTTATCTGCCGCATAAAGATAAGCAAATAAGAGACAACTTCCGAGAGCTTGTAAAGATACTTCAGCAGGTTTGGGGGCTAAATTGGTGCCATTTTCTTCTTTAGGTTTATCCATAAGCATTTTGAATCCCCTTGTTTCACTTTCCATTTTGGTACCACCTAACCAAATTGCCTGTACTTTAAATACTTTTGACATGGTTAATCTCCTTCTTTTCTTAAATACATTTTTTATAAGTATATCTCATTTATATACCATTTAATAGTAAAAATAGTAAGGATCTTACAAAGGATGTTAAAAATATATAGATAAGTCATTAGTTAATTGTTACAATAAATAGTAAGATTAGGAAGTAGAGAAAATACTAAGCTTAGGTTAAAAAATTTAGAAAAAAAATAAGTATTAGAGAGGTAAGATATGAAAAAGAAAGAAAGAGAGTCAAACAATGCTTACCATTCCTGGAAATTATTGGAAGAACATTACCAGAAAATAAGCAAGATGCATTTACGTCAATTATTTGCTGATGACCCGCAGCGAGGGGAGAAAATGGTAATAGAAGAGGCAGGTATATATTTTGATTATTCCAAACACCGGGTAACAGAAGAAACAATTCAATTATTATTACAATTGGCAGAAGAGGCAGGATTACCTGATTATATCGATGCTATGTTTCGCGGGGATAAAATCAACATTACCGAAAATCGGCCAGTATTACATATAGCCTTACGTACTCCCAAGAACTGTTCTATTATAGTGGATGGAGAAGATGTAGTGGTAAAGGTTCATGAGGTACTTGAGAAAATGTCTAGTTTTACCAATCAGGTTCGCAGCGGAAGATGGAAGGGATTTACCGGAAAATCAATTCGAAATATTATCAATATAGGCATTGGTGGTTCTCATCTTGGTCCAGAAATGGCTTATGAAGCTTTGCGTTACTACAGTCTCCGTGAAATGAATTTTGCCTTTATTTCTAATGTTGACGGAACTGATTTTAGAGAGACGGTATATGGTCTTAATCCTGAAGAAACATTATTTATTATTTCTTCTAAAACCTTTACTACTTCAGAAACAATGACTAATGCCCAGACTGCCAGAGCCTGGCTCCTGTCTCATCTTAAAGATAGGGAGGCAATTAGCAAGCATTTTGTAGCTGTGTCCACTAATATTGCTAAGGTAAAAGAATTTGGTATTGCACCTGAAAATATGTTTGTTTTCTGGGACTGGGTTGGTGGTAGATATTCATTATGCTCTGCAATTGGTCTTTCTACCATGATTGCCATTGGTCCAGAAAATTTTTA
>JAGPKD010000132.1 GCA_018054125.1 Candidatus Oleihabitans oleiphilus
AAGCTGGGAATCTGCTTATTTACCTGGTCCATAAAAATCAACCAAGATTCATCATGCTGGGGACCCTTATTAGCTATGCCATATCCACCCTGTTGGGCGAGTGATTCTTTAGTCACATATTCCGAAAATTCCATCCCTTTACATTCCATGCCAATATCTTCTAAAAAGGTCGGGTTAGCATTAAAATGATCCGCAAAATATCTTTTACAACGACGAATGCCCTGCCCAGCAATTTTACCAAAACCTTCTCCTTGGGCAATTTGGTGAATTAAGGCCAAGAGAGCCTCTCCATTTCCAAACCTCAAGTCTAATCCTCCAGTTCTTTCCTGATTAAGAATGCCCCTTTCATAGCATTCCATCAGAAAAGCAATAGTAGTGCTGACTCCAATGGTATCAATCCCATAATGGTCACAATAAAAATTAGCCTCCAGAATAATATCAGGGTCAAAACAACCACAATTTCCACCAAACCCTGCTGCCGTTTCATATTCCGGGCCATCCACGATAACTTCTTTTCCCTTTAGGGGACCGGTCTTCAATTTAAAGCCATCAACAGCATGAGAACAACGTAAATTGCACCCAATCCAGCAGGAATCACCTGGTTGCTTCTGAGCGAAACGTTCCTTCCAAACCTGATTACCTATTCTTACTTCTTCAGGATGGGTCCCATATTGATAATTATGGACTGGTAAACAATGATGGGTATTCATGTGGTCAAGAAGATTGATGGTACCAATTTCCCGCATTCCATTCTGAATATGGTCTAGAGCGAGGATTTCTCTGGTTATTCGTTGTCCGGCTTTCTTTAACAATTGAGGATAAGCAGGATTGTTAGTGGCACTACTAATCCCTTTATATTTAACCACAATTGCCCCGATTTTTTTATCTCTGAGAATGGTTCCAGTTCCTCCTCGTGCGGCCTGTTTGTAACGAACCTTACCTCGCTTACGATCATACCAGCTGAAATTTAAAATTCCTAATAAAGAATTTTCAGCCCCTTGACCAGCAGAGACAATGCTGATGTTCGCCTTATCCTGTTCATCTTCTGCAAAATGCTCAGTTAATTTTTCCACCAAAAGGTAAGAATTCATATCTTGATAAGGAAAGGTTTCTATCTTGACCTCTCCCTTGTTTCCGTCAATAAAAATAATAACATCTTCCTCAGATTTACCCTGTATCTCCAGAATATCCCAACCGGAAAATTTTAGATATGGTGCAAAATAACCCCCGGCGTTATTATCATTAGCACTGCCTGTTTCAGGAGAAATACTGACTACATGACTCTTCCCACAACCAGAATATTGGGTAATCCCACTAAGTGGTCCGGTACAAAATATTAACTCATTTTCTGGATCATTCCACCTTGTTTCTGGTTTAACTGCCTGCCAGAGATACCATAAACCATAACCTCGACCACCAGTTAATACCTCTTTTACTTTCGGGGGAACATCTTTGATTTTCACCACTTTATCCGATAGATTAAGATAAAGAACTTTATCTGTATAACCATGGTTTACTTTTGCTGGTTGATAGGGAAAGGATATTATAGTTTCACCTTCAAGCATTATTAACCTCCTTAAAATTATTTTTCATCACAACAAAGATTACCCTAACTAAATTAATTATTATTCTTAACATTGGTTATGATAGCTTCTTCTTTATAACTTCTTTTAAATCAGGATAACCAATCTCCTGTAATTCATACCTTACTCTAACATATTTTTTATTAATCTGCATGACCCTACTTAAATCAATGGGGGTTCCAATAATGAGCAGTTCTGCATCACTATTATTAATGGTAGCTTCCAATTCTTTAATCTGTTCTTTCCCATATCCCATGGCTGGTAGTACCTTATCAAGAAGGGGATATTTTTGATAAGTATCTTTGATGCTACCAATGGCAAAAGGCCGGGGGTCAATTATCTCTGCAGCACCATATTTTTGAGCGGCAACAATCCCGGCCCCATATTGCATTTCACCATGAGTTAAGGTAGGCCCATCTTCCACAACGATTACCCTTTGGCCTCTAATGGTCTCAGCATGCTCCACTTGAATAGGAGAGGCTGCTTCTACCAATATTGCCTCTGGTGCTAAAGAATATATGTTATTCCTTAATAGAGCAACATTTTCTGGTTTAGCGGTATCAATTTTATTTATTACCACAATGCCTGCCATCCTTAAATTAACTGCTCCTGGATAATAGGTTGTTTCATGCCCAGCCCGATGGGGATCAGTGACCACAATATGTAAATCTGACTGATAAAAGGGAAGATCATTATTGCCACCATCCCAAACTATTATATCAGCTTCCCGCTCAGCCCTCCTTAAGATTTCACCATAATCTACTCCGGCATAGAGAATATTACCCATATCAATATGAGGTTCATATTCTTCCCGCTCTTCTATAGTGCATTGATATTTTTCTAAATCATCATAACTTTCATAACGCTGCCAGATTTGTTTAGTTAAATCTCCATAGGGCATAGGATGCCTAATTACCACCACCTTTTTACCCATCTCTCTTAATATCTTAGTTACTTTACGGGTAGTCTGACTTTTTCCACTTCCAGTCCGAACCGCACAAACAGAAACTACTGGTACTTTGGCTTTTAGCATGGTATTATGAGGACCCATCAATCTAAAATCAGAACCTTGTGCTAAAACAAGAGAGGCTCTCTCCATAACATACTGGTGGGGTAAATCACTATAAGCCAGAATAACCTGGTCAATATGATATTTGTTAATTAACTCTGGTAAATCCTCTTCTGGAAAAATAGGTATCCCCTCGGGATAGAGAGGACCACTTAATTGGGAGGGATATTTTCGGCCAGCAATATCAGGAATTTGAGTAGCAGTAAAAACCTTAACCTGGTAATTTTCATTATTCCGAAAAAAAACATTAAAATTATGAAAATCACGACCGGCAGCACCCATAATTAAGATATTTTGCTTTCTCAAAAAGAATCACTCCTTAGATATTTATTTATTTTTAATTTTATTATCTCCAGGACAATAAATCAATTACTTTTAGCCATTAATCAACTAATAATTACTATAATATTATCTTAAATATAATGAAAATGAATAAAAAGGGGAGATTTGAATGAAAAGAAAAATCAGAAGAAATTTTATAAAAAAATAAACCAGATATTCAAGGGGAAAAATTCCTCTCTCAAGAGGGGTGTCCCGAAGGGACGGGGTGTTCCCCTTGAATATCTTGAAATATTTTCCTTTACTTCTTACTACTTACTGCTTTTTCCAGCGGGAAGGTTATGCCCAATTGTTTTGCCGAGATAGAAGATAAAATATATACCAAAAAGTAGAGCAAAACAACACCAATCACTAAAACAACGATTACTGGTATACCAAACCCTGCTAAAAGGTAGCAAATGACCGCAATCAAAGCCGCGGTAAGAGCATAAGGAAACTGAGTCCTGACATGATCTATATGGTCTGAACCAGCAAAGGTGGAAGACATAACCGTAGTATCGGAAATGGGACTACAATGATCCCCCATTACTGCACCAGTTAAGACACTAGAAATAACGAGGGGTAAAGATACACCAACACTTACTCCCAGAGGAATGACAATAGGGACCACAATTCCCATGGTACCCCAGGAAGTACCAGTACATATGGCAATAAAAGCAGAAATAATAAAGGTTAAAATAGGTAATATGAGTGGAGATAAAACACCTGCTAAGGCATTAACAATATAAG
>JAGPKD010000022.1 GCA_018054125.1 Candidatus Oleihabitans oleiphilus
TAAATACAGTTGCTAGTCGGAAGTTCTTTCAGGGGTTGTCCAGGGGAAGGATTCCCTAAAGGGAAGAATTGAGTTATTAATTATATATGAATTTATCTGAGAAAAATATAAGTTTTAATGAAAAAGATAATGAATTTGAGGTGGCGGTTATCGGAGGCGGTCCAGCCGGTATGATGGCAGCAGGTCGGGCAGCCCAGCTGGGAGTCCGGGTATGCCTGCTGGAAAGAAATGACCAGCTGGGTAAGAAATTATTGCTTACCGGTAAAGGCCGTTGTAATTTTACTCATTATGAATTTGATAAAATAAAGATAGCTGAGAAATTTGGTAAAAATGGTCGTTTTTTGTATGGAGCACTGGGGAAGTTTGGTGTTAAGGAAGTCCTGGATTTTTTTCAATCTCGGGGATTAAGCTGGCAAGTAGAGCGTGGTAACCGAGTTTTTCCTAAACAGGGAGATGCTCGAGAGGTATTACAGGTATTGGTAGAATATTTAAAGGAGGGGAAAGTAAAAGTATACTGTAATAGTAGAGTTAGTGATATTGAGCTAGTCAAAGATGATACTGGAAAGTTTAAGATAATTTATCCCGGAGGAGAAATATTCTCTGATAAACTAATCCTTTCTACTGGGGGAAAGTCTTATCCCCAAACTGGCTCAACTGGTGATGGCTATTACTGGGCAAAAAAGTTGGGACACTCCATTATCAGACCTTCGCCAGCTCTAAATCCAGTGGAAATCTCCGAAAGATGGGTAAAAGAGTTACCAGGATTAACTCTAAAAAATGTTTCCCTTAAGTTATATCAGGACGGAAGAAAAAAAGAGGAACGTTTTGGAGAGATGCTCTTTACTCATTTTGGTATTAGTGGACCAATTGTAATGGATATGAGTAAAAGTATTGACCAATATTTAAAGAAAGGAAAAGTTAAACTACTATTAGATTTAAAGCCTGCTCTGGATTTTAAAAGATTAGAAGAAAGAATTCAGAGAGATTTTCAGGAGTTTAAGGGGAGGATGTTGAAAAATTCATTAAAAAGGTTACTTCCTGCTTCTTTAATAGAAGTGATAATTTTCTTATCTAAGATAGAAGGAGAAAAAAAAGTAGATTATATCTCTAAAGAAGAGAGAAGAAATTTAGTACATCTACTGAAAGAACTTGAATTGACTCCTACTCAATTATTGGGATTTCCCTGGTCTATGATCACCAGTGGAGGAATTGCCTTAAAAGAGGTTGATCCTGCTACTATGGTCTCCAGGAAGGTTAATAATCTTTATTTTGCCGGAGAGATTCTAGATTTGGATGGTCCTTCCGGGGGATATAATCTGCAAGAATGCTGGAGTACTGGCTATCTGGCTGGAGAAAGTGCGGCAAGGAGGATAGTTTAGTTGATATTTACCTTTCAACCGCTCTATTTACTCCTTATTGTTCCGGCCTTTCTGGGATGGTTTGCCCAATGGCGACTTCGACAGATTTACTATCGTTATTTGAAAGTACCAAATAAAAAAGGAATAAGGGGTGGAGAGGTTGCTAAAGTTTTGCTTTCTTCTTATAACCTTAACCTACCAGTTTTGCAAACTAAAAGGCAGATGATAAATTATTATAATCCTCAGAATAAGACTTTAAATTTTTGCACTAATATTATAGAACTTGCTTCTATTACTTCCCTGGGGATTGTTGCTCATGAGGTAGAACATGCCGTGCAGGATAAGCAAGGATTTCGTTTTATGAATTTAAGGAATAAACTGGCTAAATCATTGGCTATAATGGGTCAATTAAGCCCTTTAATCTTTATTTGGGGGATATTTTTTAGAAACATATTCTTAGTTTATTTAGGGATAATTCTCTTATTTGGCATGGCCGTCTTTGCTCTGGTATCTTTACCAGTGGAGTTAAATGCCAGTAATAGAGCCTTAACAAAACTGCAGGAGATAGGTCTGTCAGACCAACAAGAGATTAAAATGGTAGCCATGGTATTAAGATATGCTGCTTTAACTTATTTTGTGGAAGCAACTCAACGAATTGGGACCTTCCTTTTTATTTTATTACTCTTCCTGATGTTCCGAAAGAGTTAAGAATAAAGCTAAAGATAGTGAATTTATTTTAAATTTAAATTTATACTCCTGAAATTTATTTTCTAATTTCTGTTTATCATCCTTTATCTTCTGAGAAATTTATAGTAAAATTTTTATAAAGGAATGGAGAATTTGTCCCTAAGCTATTAAGGATTGGTTATGCTATTTTTTCTAATTTTCTGAAAAAGTTGCTGTCATAAGAAGGGGAAGATATTAGAGGATAGAAAATTAAAAAGAGAGATAATTAGCATGTTAAAGGTAATTAAACGTGATAATACAGTGCAATATTTTGACCAGCAAAAAATTATCAATGCTATTACACAGGCTATGCGGGAAACAATCAAGGGTGTAGACCAGGAGCTTGCTACTCGTATTGCCCAGAAGATTGAGCAGGACTTAAAAGATTCTGTAGAGAGGGTGACTGTTGCTGATATTCAAGAGCGCGTGGAAACAGAATTGATGAATAGTGAGAGAAAAGAGGTAGCCAAAGTATATATTTTATACCGGGAACAACGTGATAAATTAAGAGAATTAGCCAAAGAAAACCACAAATTATTGACTGACGAATTCATAAGTAAATATAAGCATCTTCCCAATCCCTTCCCCACTATATTAGGACAGTTTGTTTTTTATCGTACTTATTCCCGATGGCTGCCTTTAGAAAAGAGAAGAGAATACTGGTGGGAAACAGTAAGAAGAGCTGTGGAATTTAACTGTAATCTGGTTCGCACCAGTCAACAGGAAGCAGAAGCCCTCTATGATAATATTTATCATTTAAGACAATTTTTAGCAGGCAGGACCCTCTGGACTGGAGGCACTGAGGTTAGTTTAAAATATCCCATGTCCAATTTCAATTGTAGTTTTACAGTATTGGATAAATTCAGTGCCTTTAAAGATCTTTTTTATCTCTTGATGATTGGTGCTGGAGTAGGAGTTCGGGTTCTCAAATCAGATGTAGAGAAATTACCAAAGGTTAGAACCAACATAAAAATAATTCATGAAGCCTATTCACCAGTTCCCAAAGAACAAAGGGAGGACCTCACCAGTGTTATATTTCAGAAAGATACAGCCCATATTATTATCGGAGATAGTAAGGAAGGCTGGGTAGAGGCTTTAGATTTATTTTTGAATATCCTGTCCCGAAAGGAATATAGGCAGATTAATACTATTATTTTTAATTATGACCAGGTCAGACCTAAGGGGGAGAGATTAAAAACTTTTGGGGGGACCGCCTCCGGATATGAAAGTCTGGAAAGGATGTTTTCTAGAATAGATAAAATTGTAAAGAATAATTGTTTGGGACAACTGAAGAAATTAAAACCGGTGGATTGCCTGGATATTGCCAATATTATTGGTCAGAACGTAGTGGTTGGTGGAGTGCGCAGAACCAGTGAAGTAATATTATTTGATTCTGATGACCAGGATATCTTGAATGCCAAAAACAATCTTTATGAACTGATTGATGGTAAATGGGTAAAAAATGAAGAGATTGATTATCGGGAAATGAGTAACAATAGCATTTTTTATACTACTAAACCTTCTCGCGAAAAGCTTTCCTGGCATATTCAACAGATGCGCTACAGCGGTGAGCCTGGTTTTATGAATGCTGAAGCAGCAGCTAAAAGAAGACCTAATCTGGAGGGAGCTAATCCCTGTATGGAGGTATTGTTAGACCGGGAGCAGATGTGTAATTTAACAACAGTAAATGTGCTGGGTTTTGTGCAAGATGGAAAATTGGAGGAAAAAAAACTAATGGAAGCCCAGCGTCTTTCGGTTCGTGCTGCCTTTAGAATGACTTTTTTAGATTTAGAATTAGATGAGTGGGACATCAAGCAGAAGAGGGATAGATTGGTTGGTTGTAGTCTTACTGGATGGCAGGATATGGTGAATGCCACCAATATGTCCCCGGAAGAAGAATCACGTTTACGCAAGAAATTAAGAGAAGTTGCTCATCGAGAAGCCGAGTCCTATGCTAGAAAGCTTGGTGTTAATCCTCCTCTTCTGGTTACTACAGTCAAACCCGAAGGGACACTTTCTCAGTTACCAACGGTATCTAGTGGGGTGCATTATTCCCATGCTCCCTACTTTATCAGAAGAGTTCGCATAAATGCCTCTGATCCCTTACTTAAGGTGTGTGAAGAGCTTGGTTATGATATAAAGCCGGAAAATGGACAGACGGAAGATAATTGCCGTACCAAGGTAATATCCTTTCCCTGCAGTGCTCCACCCGGAAAAACAAAAAAAGAGGTTTCTGCTATCCAGCAACTGGAGAACTATCGTGCTTTTCAAAAAGAATATACCGATCATAACACCTCCATTACTGTCCATGTCAGAAATGAGGAATGGGAAGAAGTGGAAGAGTGGTTGTGGAATAATTGGGATGATGTAGTAGCAGTGAGCTTTGTCTCTTTAGATGATAGTTTCTATGCCCAGATGCCCTATGAAGAAATAAGTAGGGAGGAATATGAGCGACGGGTTAAAAGCATGGTTCACTTTATCCCTTCCCTTATTTCCAAATATGAGAAAGATGAGATAACAACTGATCCCGGGGATGAATCCTGTGAGAGTGGTATTTGCCCTATTAGATAAATAATTATTGAGGAATAAATTAAAATTAAAACAATACTTAGAGAAACCTTCACAACGACTGACCCCTTTCAATATCTCTCGCTTAAAAGCTTTGTTTTTAACCTCGCTAATATATTTAAGGTTTTTTATTGCCAGTTTCTAAAGTTCTAAGGTCTATATTAAGTTATAGAGGATTACTTTTTCGAAAAATATTTATAAAAGATCTGTGTAAAAAAGCTCATTGACAATGTATATAATGTATATATAATATATATAAATAATATATGGAGGTGTGTATAAATGAGTGGAATTAATATGATAAGAAAGAATATATGTTTTCCACATAATCTATTAGAAGAAACTAAAAAATTAAGCCAGGAAATGAATATTAATTTCAGTTATTTTGTCCGAGAAGCTACCAAAGAATATATCGAAAAAGTAAAAATGGAAATATTAAAAAAAGAATTAATCGAACAAGGCAAAGATACTGAAAAATTAAATCTGGAAATATGCGATGATTTTAAATATGTTGATGGAGAAAATATATAATAAAAAATGGATATATTTAGGGGAGATGTGGTATATGTAAATCTGGACCCGACAAGAGGTTCAGAAACTGGTAAGATAAGACCTTGTTTGGTTATCCAAAATAATGTACTTAATTCAGCTTCTCCAACTACTATTATAGCTGTTATTACCAGTAGAGATCGGTTTAAAAAGAAATATCCCAGTCATGTATGGATTAATAAGGGTGAAAGTGGTTTAACAAAAGATAGTACTATACAATGTGAACAGATCAGAACTATAGACAAAAGCCGTATAATAAATAAAATAGGCTCTATAAATAATAGCTATTTAAGAAAAGTAGAAGAGGCTATTAAAATTACCCTGGCATTTGAAAAATATTCCCAATTGTAAATTGTCAAATTTGTTAAGGGGACGGTTCTACTGACAATCATCAGACCCCTATTTTCTGGGGCTTTGCCTCTCGTTGCAATATACAATATATAAAGCAATATATAAAGTAGTAGGAATATGTGAACTTGTGAAGCCTGACCCCTTTAACTTCCTAACCTTTTAACTCCTTTCTTTAACTCCTTTAACTTTAATTCCATCAGAATAGCTGTAGAAATTAAAAAATTATTTTTTTATTTGACATTGATATAAAACTGATATATCATATTTATAAAGTTATTAGTATAAAAGGAGCCTTCAGCTTATGACTACACTTTTAAGTGATAAGGCTTATTCCCTGATCAAAAAGAAGATTAATTCATGTGAGGGAGAGTATCTCAGTGTGAGAAGATTATCTAAGGAAATCAATATTGGATATAGCCCGGTTAGAGAAGCCTGTAATCGCCTGAGCCAGGAAGGGTTGATTAAACAATTACCGGGTATAGGATATTATGTGCCTAAAGTCAAAGAAAAATATTTCACAGAGGTATTTGAATATCGTAGAGTTGTTGGTCGTTATGTCTTCGAGCGAGTATTTCCTTTCTTAACCCAGGAACATGTCAACATACTTTCCGAATATAATGACCATATGATTAAATATTTACAGAAAAAAGATATCCAGAATTTCCATAAATATGATAAAAAATTCCATCTCTTCTTCTTTCACCTTTATGATAATTCCATTTTTACCAATCAGATGAATAATATTATGGATAAGAGTTACTATTGTTCCTATAAGACGGTAGATAGTGTGGACAAAAAAAAGAATATCAGTGCCATTGAAGAACATAAAGAGATATTAAAATATATTGCGGCTCGTGATAAAGAGATGGCCATTCAAAAATATATCGAGCATATTGATAATAATGAGGCCAGAATAAAAGAGGGTTACTATAATAACAAACTGGAAAAGAGTCTAATTATTTAGAAATACTAATACAATAGAACTAAGTTAATAATTATATTAATGAGGAAAAAAAAGAAAGGGAATTAAATGATCCATATTATTAACAGTATACCAAGGGTATCTCAGGAAATAATTGAAAAATTTAGAAATATTTCGGTAGCCACTGTCTATGAAGCCTCAGGCAAGAAAGGCTTTATAGACTCCCAGATAAAACCATTAGCCAGAGGAATGAAAATATGCGGTCCAGCCTTTACTGTTCAATCAGCTCCAGGAGATAATCTTATGTTACATAAAGCCTTAGAAATTTCCCAGCAGGGAGATGTTATTGTTGCTGCAGTAGGCAATCTATATGAATATGGTTATTGGGGTGATTTGATGGCCACCCAGGCGGTGACCAAAGGCTTGGAAGGGCTGGCTATTGATGGATGTGTTAGAGATTCGGAAGACATGATTAAGCAGGGTTTTAAAGTGTTTTGTAGAGGAATATCGATTAGAGGAACGGATAAAAAGACACTGGGATTAATCAATTACCCTCTTAATTTTGGTGGTGCCACTGTTTATCCTGGTGATCTTATCTTAGGAGATGATGATGGTATGGTGGTGGTAAGATATGCAGAGTGTGAAGAGGTATTAGCTAAATCTCTAGACCGAATACAAAAAGAAAAAGTTAAGGCAGAGGCACTTAAATCGGGAATAAGCAGCGTGGAGTATAACAAATTAGATGAGATATTTAAATCCTTAGGTTTAAGAGAGGGGAAGACTGATGATTAATGAGGCAAAGCTGAGAGATATTGCAATTGAAATATTAAAGGCTTATGGAGAAAATGAAGCCGATTCTTCCTTGGTTGCTGATTGTCTGGTAAAGGCAGATATGAGAGGAATTTCTACTCACGGAACCTATTTATTAATTCCCATTTTTGATCGTATTCAAGCTGGTATGTTAAATGTACCTACTAAAGTAAAGGTGATTAAAGAAAATAATGCCATTACTATCCTTGATGGAGGGAATGGATTGGGTCAGATAGCGGCAAGAAGGGCTATGGAGAAAAGTGTTGAGCAGGCAAGGAAATTTGGTATTGCCTTCACCTCTGTCCAGAATACCAATAATATCAGTTTCTTAGGGTATTATACAGAGATAGCCTCTCAAAATGGTATGATAGGCCTGGCTGCCACCAATGCTGCTCCTGCCCTTGCTCCCTGGGGAAGTAGCGAGCCCTTTATAGGGACCAATCCCTTTTCGGTGTCCATTCCTGCTAAAGAACAAAAGCCGATTATTTTAGACATGTCCTCCAGTGTAGTTGCCCGGGGGAAAATCAGACAGGCTCAGCGAAATAAAAAGTCTATTCCCTTAGGATGGGCATTGGATGCGGAAGGGAATCCGACCACCGATCCTGAAGAGGCATTAAAGGGCACCTTACTTCCTATTGGTGGTCCTAAAGGATCTGGTCTGGCCATGGTTATTGATATTTTAGCTGGTATGCTTTCTGGGGCTAAATATGGACCGGAAGTGAAGACTTTTCACAAATTAGAAGGGCCATGTGGAGTAGGCATCTTTTGTGTGGCTATTAATATAGAATATTTTCTTAAGCTGGCAGAATTTACTTCTAAAGTCGATAGCTATATTGATTCAATTAAAATATTGAAAAAAGTAAAAGGGGTTAGCGAAATTTACTTGCCTGGAGAAATTGAATTTCTGAAAGAAGAAAAGGCAAAAAAAGAAGGGATCGAACTTGCTTTACCAACTTTGGAAAAGTTGAATGATATTTTATCTAAAATAGGTAGTTCTCAGAGATTATAAATTTATAAAGATAGGAAAATTTAAATTAGAAGGGAGTATATTAATGCAACTAAAAGACTGTGTAGCGATTGTTACTGGTGCCGGGAAAGGGATAGGCAAGGCCATTGCCGAGAAGTTTTTTCAAGAAGGTGCCTTACTGGCTCTCTTTGATATTCAATATGATTTAATAAGTAATCTTGCCCAGGAATTAGATGCCTCCGGAGATAAGGTTATGGCCATCAAAGCTGATGTCACTGATGAAGAGAATATTAAACAGGCTATGAATGAGGTATATAAGAAGTTTGCTAAGATTGATATTTTAGTGAATAATGCCGGGATTTCTTTACATAAACCTATTAAAGAAATGCCCCTGGAAGATTTTAATAGGGTAATAAATGTTAATTTGAATGGTACCTTTATCTGCTGCAAAAGTGTAGTTTCCTATATGGAAAAACAAAAAAGAGGCAAGATTGTAAATATTGCTTCTTTAGCGGGAAGAACTGGTCGACCAGGAGTTGGGGTGAACTATGCTGCTTCAAAGGCTGGGGTAATTGGTCTTACCCAGACCTTAGCCCGGGAACTAGGTCCTAGTGGTATTTATGTAAATTCTATCTGTCCCGGTCCTATTCTAACTGAGCAGACCAAACAATATCCGGCAGAAGTTTTTGCCAGCTGGAACGTTGGCCGTGCCATTTTAAAGGACGGCTTACCGGAGGATGTTGCTGATGCCGCAGTCTTTTTATCTTCTGATAAATCGGACTGGATTACCGGTATTTCGCTTGATGTAAATGGAGGAATATTAATTAGATAATTTCAGATGTTTAGGGAGGGAAATATGTCTGAGGTAAAAGTTATTCGTATAAAAGATGTAAAAGGAGAACGAAGAGAACCACCGAGAACCTCCTGGATATTGGTTTCTGAAAAGACTGTTGGTTCTAAAAACATTGCTATGGGGATAAATGAAACTTATCCTGGTGGTATGGTTCCCGAGCACATGCATGATATTCAGGAAGAAGTAATGTATTTTGTTTCCGGTCAGGGGAAATTTGTTACTGAGGATGAAGAAATTGATCTTTACCCGGGCACTGTTATTTATAATCCTCCTGGCAAAGCACACAAAATATTAAATACCGGGGATGAAGTATTACGATTTGTCTGGATTTATTCTCCCCAGTTGCCAAGTCATAGAAAATAAAAGATGAAAGATAAAAATATATAGATTAAAAATAAAAAATAGAACAATAATATTATTGAAATAAAAGAAGGAGTTAAAGAGATAATGAGTAATAAATGGAACTTACCTCCTAAAGAGGGTCATATGGAAAAACCGGATAAGATTTATTATCAGACCATGACCAAAAAAGATGTGGAAGAAAGGCTCAAAAAGAATGATATACTTCTTATTCCTTTAGGCTCTACCGAAAATCATGGCGATGCCCAACCCTATGGTGAGGATACTTTCATTGTAACTCGCATGTGTGAGTTAATTGCCCAGAAGACCGGTTGTACCGTTAGCGAACCAGTTTGGTTTGCTTCTCATCCTTTTTCTCATTTAGGACAGAAAGGCACGGTACCTATTCCAGATGAAGTAAATTCTGCCTATATGAGAGCTATTATATCTGGTTTTTGGAATGCTGGATTTCGTAAACAACTTATAATGAGTAGCCACGGGCAGGAATACATCATTCCTTCTGCTATACAGGAATGGGGGAAGAGGTACCAGGTACCGGCTATTATTATATTTTTGGATGTGACCAAAATTATGGGAGAAGGATTAAAAGATAAAGCCCATGGTGGTGAATTTGAAACCCCTTTCCGACATGGTGATGAGGCAGAGAATTCTATCTGTTTAGCCTTATTCCCGGAATTTATCCAGATGGAAAATGCAGTGGATACCAAGACCTGGGGATTTTTACCAGAAGGACATATTGATAAAGGCGGAGATATTTATGGTTATCCCATTCCTGGTCAAAGTCATATTGGTGGTGGTGGGATTGAGTGTGTAGTTTATCCGGAAGGCGTTTTGGGGAAACCGTCTTTAGCCAAGGCCGAAAAGGCCTTTAAGGCAATTGAAACCTATCTGGATTATGTTGTGAAATTGCATAATGATATCCTGGAGAAATTTCCCCCAGGGGTATTACCAGAAGCCAAATATATGACCCAGAGAGATAAAGAGGAAATTGACAAACTACTTAAAGGGCCTTCCGAGGGAGGTAAGCATATCTATACCATTGCCTGGCCCTGCTGATGATAAATATTGGCTTTTAGAGACTTTAATTTAATGACGATGGACAATTTAAAAAACAAAAAATTTAAGCGGAGGTAATATAGATATGAAAAAATGATAAGTAATATATTTTAGTATTAGTACGATAAATAATTTAGTAATAAAAAAGGAGAATAGTCAAATGAAAAAATTAATATTCACATTGATCATTATTTTACTAATGATGATTACGGTACCGATGGCCTTTGCTCAACAGACCGGGGAGGTGAGAAGCTTTGTGCTAGACTATAACCACCTTGAACCACCAGAGCATCCGCAAGGAGTTACTTTAACGAGGTTTAAAGAAAAAATTGAAGAGCTTTCCGGGGGCACAATTAAAATCAATGCCTATTATAGCGGATCATTGTTCACTCAGGAAGGTGAAGTAACTGCGATGATGACGGGTGATTTGCATATGTCAACTCTGTCTTTCCAGGATATGGGTCCTTATCTACCCGCAGCCAGTATGTTTGCAGCTCCATACATTTTTATGAGCTATGAGCACATGGAAAAAGTATTTGCACCGGATTCTGATATTGCTGCCGATTTTTATAAGACGGTTTCTGAGGTCTGTGGGTATACGCCGCTAGCAACGCTTTTCCAGGGATCAAGGATTATTAATACCAGGTGGGAAAAACCGATTATGAGGCCTGAAGATATGAAAGGAATGCTTCTTCGGATGCCTAACGCCCCAGACTGGATTCATGCGGGCCAATCACTTGGCGCTACTGTGGTTCCTCTTGCCTACTCTGAAGTCTATACGGCTTTGCAGACGGGGACAGTTGATGCGCAGGACAACCCCTTACCTGGTACGTATGCTATGAAGTTCTACGAGGTAACCAAACAGATTGCCCTCACCAATCACATCATCGACGTAAAAATACTTTGCGTTACTAACAGTGTTTGGAACCAGATGACGGACCAGCAAAAACAGTGGATGCGAGAAGCGGCACTTTATGCCTGTGCTGAAGGCGGTAAAACAGCAATAGCTCAAGAGGCAGAGATCTTAGACTTTATGAAAGATTATGGGATGATTATTACTTATCCGGATATTGATGCATTCAAGAAGCATTCTTACAACTACTATGTTGAAAATGGACTTACCAAAAGCTGGGATATGAATTGGTACAATCGTGTTCAGGCATTAAAGTAATAGCAAGTATATTAACTTTAATGACGACAGGCGCTGCTTATCAGCGCCTGTCGAGAGTCAAAGTAATGCCATATAGTCGTATATAGGGGAGGATGGATAGTCTGTGGTGAAATTAAAAAATATTGCCCATTGGTTTGTAGATTTTATCGAAGTTTATCTACCTATAGCTTTTTTTGTTATGTTATTTATAGTATTCCTGGTAAATATTTTCTTCAGGTACATTCTTCATAGTTCACAAAACTGGACTTTCGAGTTTTCTATTAACTCAATTGTTGTGATTAGTCTTCTGGGGTCTTGCACCGCCTATCAAACAGGAGACCACGTAGCTTTTGATTTAATTTATAATAGGATAAATGAAAAAAGTAAGAATATTTTTCGCATAATTTCGTATTTACTCATCGTGATTTTTTTCAGCGTAGCTATTCCCGAATCAATTAGATATCTAATTAAACTTCCTGCCGTTACACCAATTATGAAAATTCCGCAGAAAATTATTTTTTTATCATTTCCAACTTTTCTAGTCTCTACTGTTTTTCGGTCTGCATACCACTTAGTTATGGATATTAAGGCATTTAAGAATAAAACTTATATTCAACTTTACGGCAACAATAAAAATAGAGAGGTATTATGATATGAGTTGGTATGTCTTGATTCCGTTTGGTTTCTTGTTCCTTTCATTTATCCTTCACATGCCTATCGGCTTAGGTATGTTTGTTGGAACAATCGCATATTATTTAGCAAAAGGGATTAGTATTGGTTCATTGGTTAATACAGTTTGTTATGGTTTAACAAATTCATATATTCTTATTGCTATTCCTCTTTTTGTATTCACTGCCAACGTTATGAATTCTAGCAAGGTAACAGATATGATATTTGATTTTTGTTCATCACTTATTGGTCACAAACATGGTGCGACTGCTTATGTCAATATACTAGCATCACTTGTTTTTGCCGGTATGACGGGGAGCGCGGTAGCGGATGCGTCTGGCCTAGGAATAATAGAAATTGCTCAGATGAAAAAGGAAGGGTATGATATGCCTTTTTCCTGTGCTGTTACGGCTAGTTCTGCAGTAATCGGACCTATCTTCCCGCCATCAATTCCGTTTGTAATCTATGCCATGGTTTCAGGCGCTTCGGTGGGCAAGTTGTTTCTAGGTGGGATAATTCCCGCGATTATTTTGTGTATTGTAATGGGAATTTATACATATTATATTTCCAAAAAGCGCAATTATCCTGTTGGAACCAAGGTTGATTTTAAACGTTTTTTAAATAGTACTTTTAAAGCCATACCAGCCTTACTGACTCCTGTCATTCTTTTAGTTGGAATATACACTGGTATAATGACTCCTACAGAAGCCAGTGCTATAGCAGCTGCCTATGCACTCTTTATTTCTTTCTTTATTTATCGCACCATAAACTTGAAAAATTTATGGGGTGTCCTGCTAAATACAATAATAACGACAGGAGTTATTTTTTTGGTAATAGCTGCTGCCTTTGGATTTTCATTTATTGTTACAAATGAGCAAGTATCAAAAGTAGTTGCTGAAGTAATGAGTAGCACAGTAAGAAGCCCTTGGGGATTTATACTTGCAGCAAATATTTTATTCTTGATCCTTGGGGCTTTCGTAGATGTGAATGTCTCTGAGTTAGTATTTCTCCCAATCATCTTGCCTTTAGTTAAATACTACAATATTGATCTGGTTTACTTTGGTGTGATGATTTGCTTAAACATGATGATCGGCCTCCTAACACCACCGTTTGGAATGTTGTTATTTATTACGGCGGGTATTGGTAAGGTATCCATGGAAGACCTGATACGAGAAACGATACCCTTTATTATAATGGAATTGATTGCACTGGTAATTATCGCATGTTTCCCCCAGACAGTACTGTTCCTGGCGAATTTGATAAAATGACGAAAAAATTATTATTTATTAATATAAGTTATATGAATAAAACTTTATGATGGGTTGGATAATTCTTGTCCCTTCCTATATCTCTAAATAAGAATAAAGCAGTGACCTTATGTTGTTATTTATCGATTTTATCGCTATTTCTTCTATTCATAGAATATTGATTAAATGCCTAAGATTAGTTAGTGAACTAAGAAGGACAACGTAATTTCGAAGCGGAGTGAGGCCTTTATCTGCAAAAGTTTAATTTATTTAAGAATATTGAAAAGATTTAAGGAGGCAATATAATATGTCTTCAAGAAAATATAAAAATTTAAATAAACTACTTGATTTTATTGAAGAGAATATTGACCTTGACCATCAAAAAGAAGTTGAAAAATTACATGTAAAGGTTAACAAATTCGAACCAGTCCCCTTTTTACCCCTTTCTATATTACCAGAAGGAGGCAATTTCTTCCATTATGATGAAGCTAGTCATTTATATCCTTATCAAGAGGCTTTTAATGATCCCGAAAAGATGATGTATAACGAATTAATAAAAACTGTCTTTTCTGGTAGCATCTACAGCAGTATTCAGATGAAGGATTATTTTCCTTTACAGATTAGAAGCAATCACGGAATAGGTATTATTGCTTCCATGTTTGGTATGGAGACTAAAATATTGAATGATATGCTACCTTTCGTTATCCCTATTCAGGAAAAAAATGAACTAAAAAAGATAATTAAAAAGGGAATCCCGGATTTTAAAGCAGGTTTGGGTCAAAGAGTATATAATACCCATCAATTTTACCATGAAAAGTTAAAACAGTATCCTAAATGTGCTAAGGGAATTAAAATTACGCACCCTGATATGCAGGGACCTTTTGATATTGCTCATCAAATCATCGGGTCGGATATATTTCTCATGTTATACGATCAAAAGGAGTTAGTTCATGAATTATTAGAATTAATTACCCAAACCTATATTCAATACCGGAAATTTATAGAAGAACACTATCATTTAAATGACAAAGCGAGTGATGAGATGATTTATATTCATGGAGATATATGTTATGGTAAGGTAGTTATCAAGGATGATACACCCCAGGTTTCTTTATCACCGACAATGTATGAAGAATTTAGTTGGCAATATAATCAAAAGATATTTAATGAATTTAAAGGGACCTATCATTGTTGTGGTAAAATAAATGACCATATCTATAAATTACTAGATCAAAATGAGAATGTGAAAGGAATCAATTATGGTAACCCTGAAAACCATAATTTCAAGCAAATTTATCAGAAAAATAAAAGTAAAAGAGCAATTTACACCTGGGGATGGAATCAAGAATATTCTTATTTAAAAGAAGTTTTAGAAGATGAAGGGATAAATACAGGAATCACACTTGCCTGTAAAGCAAAAGATATTGAAAATGGCAAACAAATTATAAATAAATATTTAAATAAATATACTTGAAGCACATGATTTAATAATACATTTAAACCTTTTCTAAAAAATTAGTTAACTTTGGCCTTAGTTCAAGGACTATTATTATTGAAAAAAGTAGATTAATGATTTTCTAATATTAAATAATCCAAGTTAAGTTAAGCTATTTTTAAGAATTTAGAAAGTGATATGTTTTTTATTTAACATGATTAAAAAACTTATTATAAAAAATGGTCTATTAAGAAAAATAACATTATGAATTTATAAATTCTTAAGCAATAAACTTTTTGGTATATTTTTAGCAATTAAAATTATTTCATAAAGGAGATTTATACTAAATGAAAGCATTAGTAAAATTTAATGCAGCAGCTAATACTTATGAAGTGAGGGAGGTTGAGGTGCCCAAAGTTGGCTCAGGTGAAGTCCTGGTGCAGATGAAAGCCAGTGCCATCTGTGGTACCGATATCTCACTTTTAGAAAACAAATATATAGGGAAAAAGCCAGTCCCCATCCCCATTATTCCTGGTCATGAAGGAGTCGGTATTATTGCTGATATGGGTAAGGAAGTGCAAGGCTTTAAGGTGGGGGACCGGGTAGCTTTTGAGGCATTACAGGGTTGTGGACACTGCCTCGATTGTAAACTGGGAAATAAGAATATGTGCCAATATTGGGAACATTTAGGTCTTACCTGTAACGGTACCTTTGCTGAATATATTCTCGTTCCTCAAGATTTAGTTCATAAATTACCTGACCATATTTCCTTTAGAAATGCTTCCTGCCTGGAGCCCATGGGCTTAACAGTCAGGTCCTTAGCCAATATCAAACCTGCTTTGGGTGAAACAGCAGCCATTATTGGGCCTGGGAAAATTGGACTTTTTCACCTGCAGGCTTTACTGGCCTCAGGAGTTACCGAGATTTTGGTAATAGGCCTGGAACGAGATAAAAAGAGATTTGAAATTGCTGAAAAATTAGGAGCAAAGGCCATTATCAATGCCAGCAAAGAAGATCCACTAAAGAAGGTTATGGACTTAACCGGAGGGAGGGGAGTAGATATTGTTATTGAAACTGCCCATTCTCCGGAGTGTTTTTCTCTGGCTATCGGGTTAGCTGCTCCTAAAGGACGAATTTCGGCCTTCGGTCTTTATCCCGAAGCGACCATTGCCCCAATTCAGGTAATTAGAAAGGGGTTAACTATTTGTGGAGATGTAGCCCTTTTAACTAAACATTTCTTAAGAGCAATTCGCTGGCTAGAGATCGGGAAGGTCCTGGCCGAACCAGTTATTACCCGAAGTTTTTCCTTAGATCAAACGGAAGAGGCTATCCGAGTCTTTAAAGAAGGAAGTGAAGGAGCCATTATCTTTGAAAATTAGAAAAGATTTTTTTAAATAATAATTAGAGGAGGATTAAATATGTCTTATCCGAGACTTGCAGTCTTAGGGCTTTCCCATGGCTATAAATTTGTAGAACGATTACAAAGATGTAACTTTGCCAAACTAGTAGCAGTAGCAGATTTAAAT
>JAGPKD010000133.1 GCA_018054125.1 Candidatus Oleihabitans oleiphilus
CAGTTTATGGTATTCCAGGTTCAGGTATGCATACCAATATATCTCTTTTTAAAAATAGTAATAATGCCTTTTACGATCCTGACCATAAATATGGTTTAAGTCAGGAAGCACTTTATTTTATAGGAGGCTTAATGAAACATGCCAAGGGACTTGCTGCTATAACCAATCCCTTAGTTAATTCTTATAAACGTTTAACTTCAGGTTATGAGGCGCCTGTTTATATTGCCTGGTCACACCAGAATCGAAGTCCCTTAATCAGAATACCGACTTGCAGTAATGATAATACTCGCATTGAATTTCGTTGTCCTGATCCCTCCTGTAATCCTTATCTGGCATTTGCAGTTATTCTGGTAGCAGGTATGGATGGAATTCAAAAAAAGATAATGCCTCCTGACCCAATTAATGAAAATATATATGCTATGGATGAAACAAAATTAAAAAAGTATGGTATTGAATGTTTGCCTACCAATTTGAAAGAGGCACTGGAAGAATTTAAGAAGGATAAAGTATTACATCAGGGGCTAACTGATCATATTATTGATAATTATCTAAGGGCAAAATATCAGGAGTGGGAGTTATATAGTCTGCAGGTACATCCCTGGGAATTAGACCAATATCTTGCTACTTATTAAGATAGAAATCTTTATATTAGTGGTGAATAAAATTGAAGATTGGCTACTATCCTTTGGTTTCCATTATCCAGGAACATAAAAATATTGACCTTGTTTTACAACCCTTTCTAAAGGCTATTGGAGAGTATCTGGGTGAACCATTGTTGCGCATTACTCCAGCAGACTTTAAAAAAGAAGACATTTTACCAGTCATTCTTATTAAGTCCGGGGGAGTAGAAGAAAAGTTCAAGAGGATTTGTCAACAATTTCCAGCCCCCTATTTACTCCTGGCTGGCTGTTGGCATAATGCTTTACCAGCAGCTTTGGAAATCAAGGCTTATCTGCAAAAAAGAGGAGAAAAGGTAGAGATTCTGCATGGTTCAGCAGAAAGGGTTGCCCAAAAATTGAAATTAATAAAAAAAGTGATGGAGACGAAAAAAATCTGTCGACGATATCGAGTTGGTGTCCTGGGTGACCCATCTGATTGGCTAATAGCCAGTAGAGCCGATTACCAGGTCATCAGGAAAAAACTTGGTATTCAAATATATAATATCCCTCAAGAAGAAATGATCAGACACATAGATATGGTGAAAGATAAAGATATTTCGGCTAATCTTATTTCACCCACTGGTTTTGATGGGCAGATTATAAATCAGGCGCTGCGTATTTATCAGGGATTAAAAAATTTAATAATAGAATATAATTTTAATGCCATTACTGTTCGCTGTTTTGAATTTTTAGATTTCTATCAAAATACGGGTTGTTTAGCATTGTCTTTATTAAATAAGGAAGGAATTATCTCTGGATGTGAGGGTGATGTACCTGCTTTGCTTTCCATGATTGTGCTTCATCAACTGACCGATGAGCCGGTTTTTATGGCTAATCCCACCTGTGTGGATGGTGAGAAAAATGAGATAATATTTGCTCATTGTAGTATACCGCTTAACATGTGTGAAAGTTATAGTTGGAAAAGCCATTTTGAATCAGGGAAGGGGATTGCTATTTGTGGTAAGATTAAAGAAGGCCCGGTAACCATTTTTAAAATGGATGTAAATTTAGAAAAATATTTTTTATCAGAGGGAGAAATAAGAAGCAGTTTAGATCTACCCATCTTTTGTCGTACTCAATTACCGATTTCACTAAAAGGTCCAGTTTCTATTTTTTTAGATGAGGCTATTGCCAATCACCATCTTATTGTTAAAGGTTGGCACAGGACACTTTTAGAACAATTTTTTTCCTATTTAAGTTAAGTTGTCTCCTGAAGATTTCTCGTTGAGTGCTTCAATAAAGGTAATGTCTCTCTAGGTAAGATGATACCAAAAAGAAGAATTAATTAAAATTTATCATCCTCATCATTACCCTCACCCATAGAAGGAGAGAAGGGGGGATGAGTGAAAGAATAAACTTCTTAATTTTTTTCAAATTTTTTTAAAAGTTTGGAAAAGAGGTTTCCCAACTTGAAAATTGGAATTATTTCAGACATCCATGGCAATGCTGAGGCTTTACAGGCGGTACTTCAAAAGTTAAAAGGTATAGACCGAATATTTTGTTTGGGAGATATAGTAGGATATGGAGCTGACCCTGTTTACTGTATTGATAAAATGAAAGAAATAGGGTGTCCCTGTCTTAAAGGAAATCATGAAGGGGCTATCACTGGAGAATTAGATTTATATTATTTTAATGAAGAAGCCCGACAGGCAATTCAATGGACTAAAGGACAATTAAAAGAGCATGATTGGAAATACTTAAATGGGCTTCAAAAAAAAATTAACATTTTCCAAAATGTACTGGGAGTGCATGGAAGTCCTCGCCAACCTCTGTGGGAATACATTTTAGATAAACAGACTGCTGAAGAAATTTTTACTGAGTTTGATTTCAAAATATATTTTGTGGGACACAGCCACGTTGCTGGCTATTTTACTTACCATCGGCGAAATAGAATTGTTCGTTATGTTAGTGCCGCTCAGGGAGCTGAGCTCAATTTAGAGGAGAATCATAGTTATATTATCAATTGCGGAAGCGTGGGTCAACCCAGAGATGGGAATCCTCAAGCTAGCTTCGTGGTCTTTGATACCGAGAAGCAGGCGGTCAGTATCAAGCGGATTGATTATCCCATTGAAAAAGCACAGGATAAAATCAGGAAAGCCAATCTTCCTGAGTTTTTGGCAGGGCGATTGGCTATAGGAGTATAGGGTAGAAGTGAGTTTCAATAATGAAGGAAGCCATGTTTTATAAGAAATTAGCAGACCATAAGGTAAAATGTGTCCTTTGTGCCCATCGATGCGAAATTGTCTCCGGGAAAAGAGGAATATGTAGAGTAAGGGAAAATCAGGAAGGTGTTTTATATAGCTTGAATTACCAACGATTGATTGCTGAACATATAGATCCTATTGAGAAAAAACCTTTGTTTCATTTCTATCCTGGGTCCCAATCCTATTCTATCGCGGCAATAGGATGTAATTTTCGTTGTTTACACTGCCAGAATTGGTCTATTTCCCAGGTGAGAAAGGATATTATAGAAGGAGAGAAAGTTTCGCCTGAGAGAGTGGTGCAAGCTGCTTTACATAGTGGTTGTTCATCAATTTCCTATACCTATACCGAACCAACTATTTACTTTGAAACGGCTTTTGAGATCTCCCGTCTTGCCCAGCAGAAAGGATTAAAGAATGTTTTTGTTACCAATGGTTACCTTAGTTCAGAGGCCCTCCATTATATTGCTCCTTATCTGGATGCGGCAAATATCGATTTAAAAGCGATGAGTGATAAATTTTATCGAGAAATTTGTGGTGCGAGATTAGAACCAGTTTTAGAATGCATCAGGCAATATTATGAGCTGGGAATTTGGATTGAAATTACCACCTTAATTATTCCCGGATATAATGATAAGGAGGAGGAATTAGCACAAATAGCTCAATTTATTGCTGATATAGACCGAGGAATACCCTGGCATGTTACTGCCTTTTACCCCACCTATCAGTTATATAACGCATCTCCTACTCCCTTATCTACTCTAAAGCGTGCTTATCAAATAGGAAAAGAAAAAGGACTTTATTATGTCTATCAAGGTAATGTGGGAG
>JAGPKD010000002.1:0-14085 GCA_018054125.1 Candidatus Oleihabitans oleiphilus
TTTGATGCAGAAAAGAAGAAGGGATTCCCGGGTGAAACTATCTCCTTACAGGCAAAGATCTTTAATAACAAAATTCTGCCAATCTGGTTAAAATTACTGATACCAATGGACAGTAAGCTTATTGCCTTAGAAAGGAAAGAGAATTTTCTTGGTGAGGAATTCAGTCTACTCTGGTATGATAATTTTTTAGGGCAGTGGAAATTAACAGCCCAACACCGAGGTTGTTTCCAAATTGGACCCCCTTTTTTAGAAACCGGGGATCTGCTGGGCTTTTTTCAGCATAGAGAATATTTATCTCAATCGGTAGAGGTAATTATCTATCCTAAACTTATCTCTTTAAATTTTCTTTCGGCACCAGTTAGAGAATTATTTGGTAAGCCTGGTATAGACAGTCCGGTGAAGGACCCCATTTATCCCATTGCCACTTGTGACTACCAATACGGGGAGCCAGCAAAGTTTATCCACTGGAAAGCTAGCGCCAGACATAATCGCCTGCAATCAAAAGTTTTCGATTCCTCTGCTCAACGAAAAACCTTATTGATTATTGATGTTGCTTCCTTTCCCAAAAAAGGACAGGAAGAACTGTTTGAGAAAACACTGGAAGTAATAGCAGCAATAATAGTGGAATTTGATAGGCAGGGTAGCCCTTATGGTATCCTTTCCAATGGAAAGTTATTAGGAGATAATCCTGCCAGTCTTTCTCTAGGAAGTGGTCCTGAGCAGCTCTCTCAAGCTATGGAATTGCTGGCTAGGCTTCAGCTTAAGACCACATCTTCAGTGCCGCACATACTATCCCAAGAAGGAGCCATACCAGGGGGAACTGGCTGTATTTATTGTGCCTATCGTCTCCACAGAAAGATTATCCAGACGGCAGAATGGTTAAGAGAACACCATCTACCGCTATATTTTATGATGGCTAAACCTTCCCGCCATATAACCTGTTCTCATCTACCTCTCTTTCTAGTGGATGAAATTCACGGTGGGGTTTGTGAAGCAAATTCTAATTTTAATGAAAATCATGCTTAAAAAGTTACTTAAACTTAAATTAGCTGGAGAATTGTTAGGAAGGTAAGTATGAAGGGCAAGAAAACATTATTATATATCTCTACTGGCATGATGGAAGTGACCTGGCTGTATGCCTTAGCCTCTATCTTATTTCTACTACTGAATTATCCTCTCTTCCCTATTTGGGCAGCAATGCTGGCTTTTTTTGTTCCTATCATTATTAACTCTGCCTTAAAAGGAAGAGGGAAAAGAATCATAGAACATGTTCTTCTGCATCTCCTTTTTTATCTTTCTATTCTCCTTTTTACTATTTATTTTTATGGAAACTGGCCGGAACCCTTTTGGAATTTTACCTGGCTGGAGATGATCTTAGACCAGCAGTATGGTGTAGTTAGTGGATTTGCTTATCTTTTAGTACTTATCTGGTTTTCTTTCCTCTGGATAAACGGATACAAATTGGCAAACCGCTCTTGTGATTATTTTATAGTTACTTCTCGCTTCGATCTGGGTATGGTAGCACTTATCCTTACCTTTATTATTCTGGGTAGTACCAATTTATCCTTCCCCCGAGCGGATATTTTAATCATTTATTATTTTCTTTTCAGCATGTTGGCTATAGCCCTTGCCCAAAACTTAAGAAGTTCACCAACAAAACATGCCTCCTCAATAAGTGAAACCAGCTTAGTAATCCCTTTTATTCTAACAGTATTACTTATCGGGAGCTGGGTTTTCTTATTTTTCTTACCCCAGCTCACTTCTGCCGCCCAGACCGGCTATCAGATTCTTAAAATTGTATCAAGACCTATTGGAAATTTACTTCTGAAACTTCTTACTTTGCTTTTTGGATTCCACAAACCTGCTTTAGAAGTAGGTCCAACCTATTCTGGTGAAGCAGGCCTTCCTATGGCGGAGAATGTTGAACCATCCTGGTGGGCTCAATTATTGCAATGGCTAATTACCTGGGGAGGAATCATTTTTTTGATTCTATTTGCCCTGTTATTAATAGGTTGGTTGGCCTGGTCACTCTGGAAGTGGTTTTCTACCAGAACTGAGTTGGATACCGAGAAAAAAGGGTTCTGGGAGGAATTATGGCTCTGGCTAAGATATATTTTTTCTGAAGGTAAACGATTGCTAACCAAATTTTTTAACCAGATGATAACTGCGAGAAGGAAACCGGAAAATATATCTCTACTATTTCAAAAACTTTGCCGATGGGGACAGCATAGCGGTATTCCCCGAGAAAAATCTAAAACACCAGCGGAGTATGGCAGACAGCTTGCCTTTTTCTTTCCTGATAGCCAGCAGGATATTCGACTGATTATTGATGGCTTTAACGAGGTAATATATGGAAAGAGAGACCTATCTAAAGAACAACTGAACCAAGTAAAAAAAGCCTGGAGGCGTATCTCCAGCCCTACCAAATGGCTCTTACGCCTCCAGGTAAAAATATTTCACTCCCGGAAATTCTCCTACTATCATGAGGCAATATCTTCTTCATCTTAATTATCAATAGAAGAAAAAATAGAATTGCTATCTCCAGCAAAAACTATAGCTATCACCAAAATTATTGATTTGGTCCAACTACTTTATTACTTAACTTACCAATACCCTCTATCTCAACCTCAATAGTATCACCAGGCCTTAAAAATATTGGTGGTTTACGGGCAAACCCAACTCCCTCTGGGGTACCAGTCATAATTACCGTGCCAGGGTAAAGGGTAAAATTTTTGGAACAATAACTAACTAACTCTCTGGTGCTAAAGATCATATCAGAGGTATTAGAATCCTGCATAACTTTCCCATTCAGTCGGGATACGATTCTACAGTTATCGGGGTCAGGAAGTTCTGTTTCAATCCAGGGACCTAAGGGGCAGAAGGTATCAAATGATTTACCTCTAGCCCATTGTTGATCTAAACGTTGCTGGCAATCTCTCGCTGAGATATCATTACCACAAGTATATCCCAGGATATACTTATCTACCTCATCTATCTTGATATTCTTGGCTTTTTTGCCAATCACAATAACCAGTTCAGCTTCGTAATCAACTTCATTAGGAGCCATTTCTGGTAAAACAATATTATCCTCTGGGCCAATAACGCTGGAAGTTAACTTAATAAAAATAAGTGGTTTCTCAGGATAAGCCTGACCGCTTTCATCGGCATGTTTTTTGTAATTTAAACCGATAGCAATAATATTAGGCGGAACTACTGGAGCCAGTAATTTCACCTCTTCTCGCCTAATTTTTAGTGAACTTACTACAAATTTATCAAATATATCCCCTTCAATGGGGTTAATTTCCCCTTCTTTCAGCACCCCATAGCATACTTTACCATTTTTTTGATACCTTACTACACGCATAATTAATAATATTACCTCCCTTTCCACTTTATTTATTTTTATTAAATTAATATTCTAGATATTCTAGGCCTTAATAGCCCAAGCCAGCACTTGGTCTCTATCACTTTTTCAGAAGATCAAATATAAATTAAATATTATTAATAATTTCCCTTTCCAAACATTCTTTTTATTGATTTTACCATAATAAAAAATTATATTAAATTTGTTGGATTTTAACTATAATCATACCATAATTATTTTTTACTATTATGATTTTTTTTCTTTTTCTATAAATCTTTGAAAAATTGTTGCTATATTAATATACTATAATAGAATTGGGTAAAGGCGATTTGTATTCTGGAATATGAAATCCCTTAAATTATTTTTTTCAATGACTGTAACTTAGTCATCAATTTTAAAGAATTACAGGGTACTTAAAATAATACAAATTTGGAATAATTAATAAAAGAAAAATAAATAATAAATTTATTTTAAATAATATAAAATGAATCTATAGAAAAATATCTGGAAGAAAGAAATATGAATCAGAAAATTTCAGCTGATATGCTTTATAATTTTACTCAATGTCCGCATCGGTTATACTTAGACCTTTTTGAAGAACCGACCAAGAGAGATCCAGAAACCGCATTTATGAAATTGCTCTGGGAAAGAGGTATCGATTTTGAAAAACAGGTAGTGGCTGAGCTAAAACAACCTTTTCTGGATCTAAGTCCTTATTCGGGAAGTGAAAAAGAGATGAGAACCAGAACAGCTTTAGAAAAAGGTATCCCCTTAATTTATAGTGGGCGAATCAGCACTTCCCATCTAGTTGGAGAACCAGACCTATTATTAAAAAAAGATTATGGTTACCTTGCTGGTGATATCAAAAGTGGTTCCGCTCTGGAAGGTGAAAATGATATATCAGAGGGTAAACCTAAATTACATTATGCTCTTCAATTGAGTTTATATACCGACATTTTAGAACAGCTAAATCATTCCCACTCCAGAACGCCTTTTATCCATGATATTCACGGCAGAGATATAACCTATAATCTAGAACAACCAATAGGAAAACGTAATCAGAAAAGCTGGTGGGATGCCTATCAACAAGCCTTATCGGAAGTTGAACAGATTATAGGTAAAAGGACAACTACCTCGCCAGCACATGGAGGAGTCTGTAAACTTTGTCACTGGAGATCACATTGTTTCAGATATCTCATTATGGTGAAAGACTTAACCCTTATTCCCGAATTGGGTCGCCAGAAAAGGAATATTATGTACCAACAATTTAAAAAATTTACTGATTTTGCCAGAAAACCTTTTCCGGAATTTATAGTCGGTAAAAAGACTATTTTCCCCGGGATCGGTGCCTCTAGCTTGTATAAATACCACGCTCGAGCTAGATTGTTAGCCAAAATCGATAAGCAGGCTTATTGCAGGAAAATAATAAAATTACCCAAGAGTGATACCGAATTATTCTTTGATGTGGAAACAGACCCTATGCATGATTTCTGTTACCTCCATGGTTTTGTGGAACGTCATGATCAGGATCCAGCATCTGAAAAATATGTTCCTTTTTTTGCTGATCAGAATGATGAAAAAGAGGAAGAAAGGATTTTTATTGATGCCTGGCATTATATCAGGCAACACTTTCCCTGCACCATCTATTATTATTCTCCTTATGAGAAGACCATCTGGACCAAACTGGCTCAGAAATATCCTGAGCTTGTAAAACCTTCAGAAATAGAGGCTTTCTTTAATTCACCGCTGGTTATTGACCTCTATAGCGATATTGTTAAAAAGTATACGGAATGGCCTACTTATAGTTACTCCGTAAAAGATCTGGCTCAATATCTTGGTTTTCGATGGCGAGATGAGAGCCCTTCTGGGGCTGAATCTATTGAGTGGTATCATCGCTGGTTAGCACAAGGAAGGCCAGAGATTAAAGAACGTATCCTCAAATACAATGAGGATGACTGTATTGCCATGCGGGTGCTCCTGGAAGGTATTCTTACTCTGCCGGTAAAAAATGATTAGCCTGCAGTCTTACCTTCCTATTCTGGAAAATAGAAAGCTTCCTTAACAAGACTAACTCAAGTATGCACACACGCACAATCGTGATAATGATATTTTGTTTACCTGAATGAAAGAAAAATATAAATATTATCGTATTATAATATGATTACAAAAGCCAAGGGTAAATAAGGAAGTAATTTTCACAGGCGAAGAAAGATGCTATGATTCATATTTCTGATTGTGAGCAAAAAACAGATGCTGAATTAGTTAGCCTGAGTTTAAAAAATCAGGATTATTACTATTGCCTTATGAAACGATATGAAGCTCCTTTGATGAACTATATCTATAAATTATCTGGTCTAAACAGGACTGACTTGGAAGATATTTTGCAGGAAGTTTTTATCCTGGTCTATCAAAATTTAAATGATTATAATAAAAACTTTAAATTTTCTAGCTGGATTTATCGTATTGCCCATAATTATACGGTAAGCCAACTTCGTAAAAAAGCACAAGGTACTCAGAATATATCCTGGGATGAACACGATTTAGAACAGATTGTCCAATCAGATTTTGACTTAGAAGAAAATCTTGCTCTAAAAATTAATTATCATAACTTACTTAGCATTATTGATTCACTCCCTCTAAAATATAAAGAAGTCTTATTATTAAAATTTGTAGATGGAAAAGATTATCAGGAAATCAGTGACATTCTAAGAAAGCCCATCGGAACTATCGGCACCCTTATCAATCGAGCTAAAAAAATGCTGGCTCAAGAAATAGAAAAATACAAAGCAGGTGTGGAAAATGACTGATATTAGTAAAGAAACTCTGGAAAAAATTAAAAAGGAACAGGTACAACCCAAACCTCGTTGGTATTTTCTAACTAAAAATTACTTTTACTGGCTGATGTTTGTCCTGACCACAGTGCTGGGCGGTATTGCTTTTGGAATGATTATGTTTATCACTGACGATCTGGATTGGGATATTTATCATTATCTGGGTATCAGCTTGCCAAAGGCAATAATGATTAACTTACCCTACCTCTGGATCATCTTATTACTGTTGTTTCTGTTTATTACTTACTATAATTTTATTCATACTCGCACCGGTTATCGCTACCGATTGGTGGTAATCTTTTGCCTTAGCTTATTGATAAGTGCACTACTGGGATTTGGCTTTTATCACTATGGCTGGACTGAAACCGTAGATAGTAGACTAAGAGACAGGATTCCGGGCTATCATCATCTGGTATATAGTGGACAAAAACAATGGATGCAACCCGAAAAAGGGCTGTTAAGTGGTACTATTATTGAGATAAAACCAGAGGAAAATACGCTCTGGTTGGAAGATGATTTAGGTCAAAAGTGGCAAATTGACTTTAGTCAGGCTCATTTAAAAGGCATTACCTCTTTAGCACCAAATGTAAAAATCAGAATAATAGGTCAAAAATTAGCTGAGCATTCCTTTAAGGCGGAAGAAATTAGAGCAAGCCGTGGCCTCCACCAGAGACCGGGGAGAAGAAGGCAATATTAATTTCACCAACTTTTCTGGTTGGTTATTAATTTTGGTTCTCTTTATTTACCAACTTATTTACCTTATCCTTGGCTTTTGCTAATTGTTTTTCTAAAGCTATGGTATTAATAGCGCTGGGCATAATTTTGGACTGGCTAAAATCAATCTCTACCTTTTGAATACCAAAACTCTTACTTAAAGTAGTCAGCGTCTGTCTGGCGGAATTCTCAACTTCTGATTGCAACTTATTAACCACACCTTCCGCCAGCTGAGCAGCTTGATTTTTCGCTTCCTCCTTTAATTGATTTTTATCTTCTTCACTAAAACCAGAACCAAAAGCACGATTTAATAAATCAGGAAGCAACCAGGGCAAAAATTTAGAATTCTGCTCATCATAAAAACTTATATCTCGAATATGTACCTCATAAAGACAGCGTGGCATTTTCAAAATGTAGTTATTTTCATTTAACTTTTCAATCTTAAAATCGGGGCTACGTAAATCATAACGAAAATCAATATCAAACTCAAAGATCATAGCCATCTTTTTAGTGGAAACTAACCATTGAAAATATCTCTTACCAATATCACCAAACCAGTGCTGAGAGGCAGTCACAATTTCCTTGGTAACCAACTTGAAAACTACCAATTCTCCTACAGAACGAAGCTGCTCTAGAGAAGAATATACCCGTATTTCTTTCCCAGTTCCTCGGGGGCGCAATAATAACCACCATAAGAGTATAAAAAGAATAAATGCCAAGACAAAACCAATAATAATAAAAAGAATATTTGCTGGCATTCCTTAATTCTCCTTTCCTTAATTCTCTTTAGGAAATAATTTATCACCCTCTCCCTCCCCTCTCCCCTCAAGGGAAAGGCTTAAGTTAAGATGAGGGTTGTAGCATATATTGTTTTTTAATTATATCACATACATAATTATTATCTAAAAAGAATCTCCTGAAAATTAAAGAAATGAGATAATTAAAAAAACACTTCTCTAATCTCTTATAATGTTGATGTTTAATTCTTCTTTTTACTGAAGGCGATTTCAAACAGGGTTAATTAAAAGTTCGGCAATTTGCACTGCATTTAAGGCGGCGCCCTTTCTCAAATTATCAGCAACAACCCACATAACTAGGCCTGGATTAAATACCAGATCTCCCCTTATGCGCCCTACAAAGACCTCATCTTTTCCCTCAGCATCAAGAGAAAGGGGATATTTATTCTGTTCAGGTTGATCAATGACCTTAATGCCCGGGAAATTGGCCAGTAATTCTCTCGCCCTTTGGGGACTAATCTCTTTTTGGGTTTCTAGATGCACGTCTTCGGCATGAGCTCGAAAAACAGGCACTCTCACCGTTGTAGCTGAAACCATAATATGATTATCATGAAGTATCTTTCTGGTTTCATTTAGCATCTTAAGTTCTTCTGAAGTATAACCATGTTCATCAAAAGAGCCAATATGAGGTAACACATTAAAGGCAATTTGGTAAGGATAAACCTTAATATTAACTTCTTTTCCCCTTAAAAACGCTTCAGTCTGCTCCTTTAACTCTTCCATAGCCTCTCTTCCGGTTCCGGAAACTGATTGATAAGTGGCACAGATAATTTTATTAATTCCCACCGCATCATAAATCGGTTTTAAGGCAACTACCATTTGTATAGTAGAACAATTAGGATTGGCAATAATACCCTGCTGTTTACTGACATCCTGTGGATTGACTTCAGGCACCACCAGAGGTACCTGGGGGTCCATCCTATAGTATTTACCATTATCTATAACTACAGTGCCTTTCTGCACCGCAAGGGGTGCAAAGTGTTTACTAACTTCATCACCACCAGAAAACAGGGCAATGTCAATTCCCTGAAAAGAGTCATCTCGTAACTCTCTTACTTTAATTTTTTCACCTTTAAAAAAATATTCCTTGCCACAAGAACGATAGGAAGCATATAGTAATAGATGATTAACTGGAAAATTTCTCTCTTCCAGGATTCGGGTCATCTCCTCTCCCACTGCTCCAGTAGCACCCACTACCGCTACATTATAATATTTCATCTTCTTCGCCCTCCATATCTAATTGAAATTCTTGATGCACTGCCCTAACAGCTGATTCTATGTATCTTTGATGAATTAGACAAGAAATTCGGGTCCCTGAAGTACTAATCAGATCAATATTGATACCATTGCGTGCTAAGGCTTCAAACAGACGAGCAGCAATTAAGGGATCTGAAGTAATGCCCGCCCCTACTATAGAGATTTTGGCTACCTCCTTATCAGCTAATACCTCTGGAGAACCAATCTCCATAGCCACCTTTTTAGTGATATTAAGGGCTTTTTCCAAATCATCTTCGGCTACCGTAAAGGCTATATCATTGACCTTATTATGTTCTGCACTCTGGATAATCATATCTACAATGATTTCCTCTTTGGCTAAGGCCTTAAACAACTTAGCCGCAATTCCGGGAATATCTGGAACACTCTTTATTACTATCTTCCCCACCTTAATCTCATGAGTAACTGCTCTTACATTTACTTTTTCTAACATAGGTATCTCCTCTCCAGTTCGAATGATGGTCCCTTCGCTATTATGAAAACTTGATTTTACTAATATATTAACACCATAATTTCTGGCAATATCAATAGCTCGGTAGTGCAAAACTCTGGCACCCAAAATGGCCATTTCTGACATTTCATCATGAGAAATTTCTTTAATCTTACCAGCTTCCGGCACCAGGGCAGGATCTGCCGTAAAAACACCATCTACATCGGTATAAATCTCACAACGGGCTGCTTTCATCTTTGCTGCCAGGGCAATAGCAGTAGTATCCGAACCCCCTCTTCCCAGGGTGGTAATATTCCCTTCCTCATCTACTCCTTGAAAGCCAGCAACAATCACTATTTTCCCTTGATTAAGAGCTTCTTTGATGCGTTGGTGGTTTATACTATTAATCCTGGCTTTGGTATGGGAATTATTAGTTCTGATACCAGCCTGAGCACCGGTAAAAGAAATTGCCTCTTTTCCCAAGGCTTGAATGGCCATGGTCACCAGGGCAACAGATATTTGTTCGCCGGTGGATAGGAGCATATCCATTTCTCTCTCGCTGGGATTTGATAAAATTTGGCGAGATTTATCAATTAACTCATCTGTCGTTTTACCCATTGCCGAAACCACCGCAATCATGCGATTTCCTAATCTTGCTTGCTCTACAATTTTTTGGGCTACCATTTTGATCTTTGGGATATCGGAAAGCGAACTTCCTCCATATTTCTGCACAATAATGGGATAATCCATTCCCCCCTTAACTACTCTTGCCCCATCTAAATCAGGATCCAGCACTCTCACCTGTCCTTTTATGCCAGCCTCTGTAAATGTTTTTTTCATGATTTTAATTATCTCTTTTTCCAATCCCTCTTTTAGCAAGGAAATGACTGTGGGACCCGAGCCACTCAATGCTACCCCAGCAATGCCACTTTTCTGCACCTCGGCAAAAATATTCTTAGCCCCTTTGATAAAGGGGAGACGGAAGGGTTGATGGAGACGGTCCTGCATGGCCTCTGGAATAAGTTCCCATTTCGATTGTTGTAAGGCATTTACCAGTAAGGCAGATTTACTTAGATTATCTACGGCATCCTGAAGAGAAACCTGTTTAGGTAATACCTTACGCATCTCTTCGGTGCTCAGGGTAAAAGAAGGAATACCAACTACCGCCCTCAGGTCAGGGGGCACTTCTAATTTTACCCATCTAATCTCACCCTTCTGGTCTCTATAAGAAATGGTAAACCCACCAATAAGTGCCGGAACAATATTATCCAGGTGTCCTTCTAAGGTAAAAGCCATCTGTAATATCTCTTCCCTGCTCAAATTTAACTCATAAAGCTGGTTAGCCCCCATGATTCCCCCAATAATAGCAGCAGCACTACTTCCCAGCCCTCTGGCTAGGGGTATCTCGTTTTTAATGGTAATTTTTAAACCCCTCTTATTTGGACTTATCTTAGCCTTATCCATAACCAGGCAAGCTGCTCTATAAATTAAGTTACTGTTATCAGAAGAAAGGGTCTCCACACCCTCTCCTTCAGCCTGGAAAATAAAACCTTCTTCAATGTGCTCCATTTCTACATCCAGGTATAAAGACAAAGCCATTCCTAAGCAATCAAAGCCCGAACCTAAATTAGCTGTAGTTGCTGGTACTCTCACTTTAATCATTATTTTTACTCCTTTAGGTAGTATCTATGGAAATTAGTATAATCTATCTTAAAAAAATCAAATTTAGAATACAAGATATTCAGGGGAAGATTCCCCTGAAACCCCTGAATTAAAAACAAACAATAATATTATATTATTAATTTCTTTATTATCTAGTATTTATATTTATTGTAATAAATTTTCTTTAATACAAAACAATCCTAGTCATTCTAAGGCAAAATAATATAGCTAATACTGAATTATTTTGCCTTAGAATGACTTATTTTTTGCATTCCTATAAACTTCTAGATAATTTATGGTTCTGATACAGCTTAATTCTTTTATTTCTGAGCAGATTCTTTTAAATCTACTTTCCTCTGCTAAATCAGTTATGATGCCCATGGTTAAGCTATTATCTCTATCTTCATTTCTTATTTCCGCAGTTTTTTTAATGAAAAGATCATTCTTTGAGAAAATATTTTGAATATTTTCTTTATTTTTTTCTCCATTTTCTAATTTTACTTTTAAAAAATACTGATTTTCCAACTGATCAAACCTTTGAATCTCAAGTTCCTCAGAATCTTTTAACAAAAAACCATATTCAAAATAGTGAGGTTGCCTGATAATTCTTATAATATCACTGATAATCATACTAGCCCCGGCAATCCCTCCGGCACCAGCTCCAGAAAAAAATAGATTCCCATAGCCATAGCCTGATAAAAATATACCGTTATCTGCCCCATGTATATGAGCCAGTAGCTGGCCATCTTCAATTAGAACTGGATTAATACGGATGTCTACTTTACTTTCTTTCCGTCGGGCAGTTGCCAGCAATTTAATCCGATAAGCAAGTTGCTTTACTAATTGAACATCCTCCAGTGTAATTTCATTAATACCAGAATAACTGATCTGGTTTAGATTTAATCGCGCTCTAAAGCCCAGGGAAGCTAAAATAAAAATTTTATAAAGTGTATCCAGCCCCATAATATCCTTGCTAGAATCAGCTTCTGCGTAACCCTTTTCTTGGGCTTTAATCAGGGCTTCCTGCTGACTCATATAATCTTCCCACATTAAATCCAGGATATAATTGGTAGTACCATTCAATATCCCGCTAATTTCCTCCAGTGGACCAGAAGTTAACATATTTAAAATTACACCCAGAATAGGAATGGCGCTGCCTACCGAAGTCTCAAATAAGAATTGGACCTTATTCTGGTGAGCTATAGCAAGCAATTCATAGCCATGTTTTGCAACCACCTCTTTATTGGGCGTAACTACATGTTTCCCGCTCTGTAAGGCTTTTTTAATCAGCTCATAAGCAGGATGCTCACCACCAATTGCCTCTACCACAATCTGTATATCCGAATGCCCAATAACCTCCTGGGCTGAAGTAGTAAAGAAAGGATTATCTCTTTTAGACTCAGGTTTTCTCTCAATATCCAAATCGGCTAAGCCTATGACCTTTATTTTGTGTGGAGCTATTTCTTGCTCAATAAAAGCTCGCTGCTGATCTAAGATTTTCAGTACACCTTCCCCTACATGTCCTAAGCCCAAAATTCCAATACCAATCTCCTTCTTCCCCATCACTAATACCTCTCTATATATTATTCTTAATATCTTATCTTTCTATTTTAATAAGTATCGAAATTGTAAGTTCTCCTCTCCCTCGAAGGGGAAGGGTTAGAATATATTGTTCCTGATAATAAAAAAGCCTTTCGTTCTAATCTAAAGACGAAAGGCTTCTCTTTTCGTGGTTCCACTTTACTTCTTAAACAATTGAAAATATTGTTTAAGCACTTCTTCTCATTCTCTAAAATAACCTCAGGGTTGGTCTTCGGATATCTAAAAATGTTTTAGTCTAACCTACTCTTCCCTTCTCTGGTCTAGCTAGATAAATTTTTTTGCTATTTTACCATTGAGATTTTAATTTGTCAAAAGAAAATATTTTTCCAAAATTAACTATTGTTTATACTAGATTTAAAAATAGAAAGGGAGAAAAAGGAATTAATCTATGACCTGGGATTGAGGAACAGTAGCTACACTAGCCACCTGGTCATCTTGGTCTAGATTCATAACTTTGACTCCCCTGGAATTTCTGCCAGTTTTACTTATTTCCTGAACTGGAACCCTGATAATAATACCCTTTTGACTTATAATCACCAGTTCATCTCTTTCGTTTACCACTTTAACAGAAACTACCTTACCCCGCTCCTTGCTTAAGTGAATTGATTTAACTCCCTTACCTCCTCTATTTTTGGAAAGAGGATAAAACTTCAGCGGAGTTCTTTTACCAAAACCATTTTCTGTAATCAGTAATAAGTCTTCGTCAGAATCTGGCTTAACTAAACTGATATCAATCAAGTAATCATCTTTAGCAAGAGTAATTCCTCGACATCCCATAGCGGACCTACCCATGGGCCGAATATTTTTTCCAGAAAAATAAGCAGTTTTTCCTTGATGGGTAGTTAAGATAACATTTTCCTCTCCACTGGCCAGTCTCACTCCTATTAATTCATCACCTTCATTGAGAGAAATGGCAATAATTTCTTTGTTTTTTAGATTAGCAAATTCGTGTAGAGGAACTTTTTTAACCTTTCCCTGTCTGGTAGCCATATAAAGATACAAACCATTTACTTCGCGAGATTTTTTAAATTCTGTTTCACGAATAGGAATAACTGTGGTAATCCTTTCCTCTTTTCCAATACCTAGCAAATTAACTACTGCAATACCTCGAGAGGTTCTGCCCCCCTCCGGAATTTGATAGGCTTTCCTTCGGTAGACAGTGCCTTTATTGGAGAAAAATAAGATGTCATGCAAATTGGTAGTAATATAAAGATTATCAACCAGGTCCTCTTTTTTAACCCCCATTCCAATAATCCCTTTACCACCCCTTCTCTGTTTGCGATAAGTATTTAAAGGTAAGCGTTTTAAATATCCATCTTTGGTATAAGTAATTACAATATCCTCTTCAGCAATAAAATCTTCCACTTCCAACTCTTTTTCTTCTTTGACAATCTGGGTAAGTCTATGATC
>JAGPKD010000002.1:14185-61375 GCA_018054125.1 Candidatus Oleihabitans oleiphilus
GTGATTTCAGTAATTTTTTTCTCCTGCACCAAGTTAGCTATATCTTCAACCAGACTTGCTTTATTGACCTGATAAGGTAGTTCTTTTACCACCAACACTGAGGCATTTTTACTTTTCTTCTCAAAATTTTCAGACACTACTTTGGCCTGTAAGGTAATGATTCCCTTCCCCGTTTGGTAAGCCTCTTTAATTCCAGATACCCCATATATGGTAGCACCGGTAGGAAAGTCTGGCCCAGGTAATACGGTCATAATTTCTTCTAATGTTGCCTCTGGATTTTCAATGAGCAACACACAGGCATCAATAACTTCCCCCAGATTGTGAGGAGGAATATTAGTAGCCATACCCACTGCTATACCGGAAGAGCCATTAATCAATAATTGAGGAATGGGGGCGGGCAATACCGATGGTTCCTCCAGAGAATTGTCAAAATTGGGAATAAAATCAACAGTATCCTTTTTAATATCAGCAAGCATTTCCTGAGCAAGGGGAGACATCCTGATTTCGGTATAACGCATGGCTGCAGCTGCATCACCATCAACCGAACCAAAATTCCCTTGACCATCCACCAGGGGATAACGGTAGGAAAAATCCTGAGCCATTCTCACAATAGTATCATAGACCGCCATATCACCATGAGGATGGTACTTTCCTAAAGTATCTCCTACAATCCTGGCTGATTTTTTATAGGGCTTATCGGGAGTATTTCCCAGCTTATACATAGAATAGAGAACACGCCGGTGTACTGGCTTTAAACCATCCCGCACATCAGGAATAGCCCTGCCCACGATTACACTCATAGCATAATTCAGGTAGGAGGTCTTAATCTCATCAGTAATATCAGTAGGCAATTCCTGAGGTCCTGTTACCTTTATTATTTCTCTTTCTTCCTGATTTTCTTTATTTTTATCAAAATCATTACTCACTTTTTATTAACCTGACTTTTAATTTTACTTTTTACTATTTCCTAAAATTACTAAACATCCAATTCTACCACTTCGGTACTGTGTTGATAAATAAATTCTTTTCTCGGTTCTACCTTCCCTCCCATAAGTATAGTGAACATCTCATCGGCCTCTAAGGCATCTTCCAATTCCACCCTCTTTAATACCCTGGTCTCCGGATTCATGGTAGTCTCCCATAATTGGGTAGGGTTCATTTCACCAAGTCCTTTATACCGTTGAAGGGAATAATTGCCTTTTAATTCTTTTATTCTTTTTTGCATTTCCTCTTCATTAAAAAAATATTCGCTTTTTTGATTATAACTTAATTTATACAAAGGTGGACGGGCAATAAAGATCTTTCCCTTTTCAATCAATGGTCTCATATAACGATAGAACAGGGTTAACAATAAAGTTTTGATATGCTCTCCATCAACATCAGCATCAGTCATAATAATAATTTTATGATATCTTAACTGGGAAAGATCAAGCTCGTTATCATCACCAATCTGTAAACCAGATGCGGTAATAATTGCCTTTATTTCGTTGTTGCTTAAAATTTTATGTAACCGTGCCTTTTCGACATTTAGTATCTTTCCTCTCAGTGGTAATATGGCTTGAAATTTTCTATCTCTACCCTGTTTTGCTGAACCTCCGGCTGAATCTCCTTCCACCAAAAATAACTCCCGATGAAATGGGTCCCGCTCCGAACAATCAGCTAATTTTCCAGGCAGAGAACCTAAGCTTAGGCCATTTTTTTGTCTCACTAGTTCTCGTGCTCTTCTGGCAGCCTCGCGTGCTTTATAGGCAGATATGGATTTAGCTAATACCTTTTGAATGGTATCTGGATTCTCAATAAAGAAAGCACTGAGCTTGTCATTAACGATAGATGAGACAACGCCCTTTACTTCATTATTCCCTAACTTTGTTTTGGTCTGTCCCTCAAATTGTGGGTTAAGCAATTTTACGCTAATAACAGCAGTTAGCCCTTCTCTGACATCATTTCCGGAAAGTCCTTGCTCTAACCCCTTTATGGAATATTTTTTTAAATTAGGTATATTATCATTTTTTAAATAATCATTAATAGCTTTAGTAAGGGCGGTCTTAAAACCTGATAAATGAGTTCCTCCCTCTTCGGTATGAATATTATTAGCAAAAGAAAGAATATTCTCTAAATAGCCGGTATTGTATTGCAGAGCAATTTCTACTTCTAAATCCTCTTTCTTACCACTAATATAGATAGGTTTGCTAAATAGGACATCCTTATTTTTATTAAGATATTTTACAAACTCAACGATGCCACCATCATATTTATAAGTTACGGTTTTATTATTATCTCTTTCATCAACTAATTCTATCTTCACTCCGGCATTTAAAAAAGCTAATTCCTTTAAGCGATGAGCAACAATATCAAAATTTATGGTAATATCATCAAATATCTCTGGGTCTGAGCGGTAAGTAATTTTGGTTCCAGACTTAGTAGAGCGACCAGTCACCTGTAAATCGCTAACTGGTTTCCCTCTTTCAAATCTCTGCCAGTAGACTTTATTATCTCGACTAACAGTTACTTCTAACCATTCAGACAAAGCATTAACTACTGATATTCCAACTCCATGCAGTCCACCAGAAACCTGATAACTTCCACTACCAAATTTTCCGCCTGCGTGTAATTTAGTAAGCACAGTGGTAACAGCCGGTAAATTGGTAAAACTATGTATATCAACTGGTATCCCTCGACCATCATCAATTACGGTAACACTATTATCCTGATGAATAATGACCTTAATTTTACTACAATAGCCGGCCATTGCCTCATCAATACTGTTATCTACCACTTCATCAACCAGATGATGTAAACCACGACTTCCTGTGCTACCAATGTACATACTGGGTCTTTTTCTTACCGCTTCCAAGCCTTCTAAAACCTGAATTTGTTTGGCAGTGTATTGTACTTGATCATCAGATATTTTTTTAGTCATCTTACTTCTGCTCCATAATCCACTAAGCAAAATTAAACCGTGACTTAAGGCCACGGCTTTATCTTTAACCAGCATATTTAGTAGCTTATCAATATTAATAATACTATATAAAAGCTTTTCTGTCAATTATGATCTTAAAGGAAAATATCGTTTTATAATTTTAGTAATTTTATTATTATTTATATAAATATAACTTTATATATAATATCATTAATATTTTTATTGTATTATTTATTATTCATGAATTGTTTTAAATTTATTCTAGTAATAACATTAGTGATCACAATCTTACCTATTTTTTTATTTATAATATTTATGATTTCGCCCTTTCTTAGATTAATTTCCTGAGCCCAAATATGATTCTTTACCACTAAAAAAAGAGTATCGTTTTGTATTTTAACAGGCTTAGTGTTTAAGGCAATTTTAGGGGGGAGAATATCATCCCAGTAATCAAAAAGATTATACCCATCAATTCTCTGCTCCCAATTACGTTCTTTAAAAAACTGTTGCATAATTTCTTCAATATGTTTTGGTTGATTATTGTTCATTTCCTTCTACTGTTCCATTTCTTACCCGGAATACTTTCCTATTTTTAATATTAATATTCTTCACTTGTGTTAAATCATCGAGATTAATACTGGTAATAAAAGTTTGCAGCGGCTTTTCAGTAATCAATTGCATTAAAAATCTTCTTCTTTCTAAATCAAGTTCTGAGGTGACATCATCTAATAATAAGGGAGGATATTCATTCTCTTTTTCTTTTAAAATTTCTAATTCCGCCATTTTCAGAGCTAATACCGCAGTACGTTGTTGTCCTTGAGAACCGTAAATCCCTAAATCGATCTTATTGTTGATAATAAGATAATCATCTCTATGCGGTCCAATAGTGGTTACTTTAAGCCTAAAATCTCTTTCTTGGGCACTATTAATTTTTTGTGCTAAAATTTTCCTGATTTCTTCCTTATCTTCCGTAAAAGAAGTTAATACATTACTATTATATTTCAGTTTTAGATTTTCTTTATTTTCGGTCATCATTTGGTGTATATCTTTTACTTTTTGGTTTAATAGTTGTAGGGTTTTAATTCTATATAAAATAATTAAGGTTCCTAATTCTATTATTTTCTCATTCCAAATACTCAGTTGCCTAATTAAATTATTACTATTCTTTTCATTTTTTAACAATATATTTCTCTGAAATAAAATTCGATTATAATCTTTTAAATATTGGTCATAAATTGGGTTAAGGTTAATAATTACCTCGTCTAAAAATTTTCTTCTCACAGTAGGTGAACTTTTAACTATTTGCAGGTCTTCTGGGGTAAAAACAACTGGTTTAAATCTCTGTAAAAGCCAGGATTTTTTCTGATATTTTTTATTTACTTTAATAATTTTTTTAGTTTTGGGGAATAGATGGTCTTGTGGATTAATATTTTGTAACAAAATATTAATCTGGAAACATTCCTTGTTATCTTTTTGCACTTCTCCTAAAAGATAACTTTTCTTTTCCTGCCAGCTAATTAAGTTATCATCGTCTTTAGTACGATATGAAGAACCTCTTAGTAAGGTATAAACGGATTCTATAATATTTGTTTTGCCCTGAGCATTATTACCGATAAAAACATTAAGGGAAGAATGAAAACCAAGAGAGACATCCCCAAAATTTCTAAAATGAATCAACCTAATTTTGTTAACATTCAAGTGATTTTTCCTTCCTAGAACTTCAATCCATTCTTATCGGCATTAAGACATAAATATACTGTGCTTCTTTTTCCACTGGCTTAATTAAGGCTGGACTTAAATTTTCGTTTAAACCTATTTCGGTATGGTCGGTTTTAATAATTCTTAAAACATCTATAATATAGCGAGAGTTAAAGGTAATCTCCACATATTCACCTTCCACCAGGCAGGGAATCTGTTCATAAGCCTCACCAATATCTGGAGTATTTACCTTAAGGATCAATTCTCCCCTATTCTCTCCTTCCTGTTGGTTATAAAGATGAACTTCCATTTTGATGGTATTTAAATCTTCTTTGACAAATAAGGTAATTCTTTCCATTTTCTGTCTAAATTCTGCAGTATCAATTTTTATTCTGGTTTGGAATTGAGTAGGTATAATTTGATAATAATCAGGAAATTGACCTTCAATGATCCGAGAAAATAATCTAATCTTGTTTTTCTCCCCTTCTGGATTTAAAATAAAGACCACCTGTTTTTCACCTATACCTATTTCTACTATACTATCATCTTCAAAAGTAAGTAATTTAAATAATTCAGATAATGTTCTTTGAGGAATAATAACCTCAAACTGAGTATCATTTTCTATTTTATTCTTGCCGACTAATTTAATCTTCTTTAAGGCTAATCGATGACTGTCAGTGGCAGCAACTTCCAATCCTTTTTCTACTTTTTTCCATAATACCCCATTTAAAAAAGAACGGCTTTCATCTTTGGAAGAAGCAAAAATAACCTCCTGAACAGTATCCTTTACAATCATGTGTGTTAATTTTACTTTTACTTTACTTTGAATTTCAGGAAAAGGAGAAAATTCTTCCGCAGAAAAACCAAGAATCTTATAACTTGATAAATCTTCTTCCTTAATATGAATAATATTATCTTTATCTACTTCCAGCTCTATATTTCCTTCTGGAAATTTTCTAATCAAATCAATAAAAATTTTACTGGGTATAACTACTGAACCGTGTTCTATAATTTGAGCCGGGATATAATAATCAATACCAATTTCTAAATCAGTAGCAAAGAGATGAATTCTATCATCATTGGTTGTCTCAAAAAGAATTCCACTATATATTGGTAGACCAAGTTTAGTAGATATCGCTTTTTGTACTATTTGCGTACCATTTTCTAAACTTTTCTGAGAGCAGATAACTTTCATTATTTTTTTCCCTTTCCAAAATTTTAATTTTTTGACTTATTAAAAATAAATTTTCTTTTTCCTAAGAACCTAAGAGGTAAATCTTGTTAGAGTTATGCAATCTTAAAATCTAACTTAGTATACTTAGCATATATTGTTTTTTATTTAAGAAAAATATTTAATAGTATCGGTATTTTTTGTAATTATAATACTATTAAATAAATATATTAGTAATAATAGTATTAATAATGTTAATTATGTGGATAACAATTAGACCTTCTTATTATACAATAACGAATCATGTGCAAATATGTCTTAATAACTATTATTTTTTCTTAACATTATTCACATTCTCATTATTTCTTAATCAAGGACTATTTTGAATTTTATTAATCAAGCGGTCAAGGTGATATTTTAGTTTTTTATCTGTTTTTAATTGTTCTTTAATTTTATTACAGGAATGAATAACTGTAGTATGATCTTTTCCTCCAAAAAAATCACCGATCATGGGAAGGGAATAGTCTGTTAATTCCCTGGAAAGAAACATAGCAATATGACGAGCTGTTACTATATTTTTAGTCCTTTTTTTAGATAATAGGATACCCGGCTTTAAATTAAAGTATTCCGCTGTGTGTTTTTGAATTAATTGAATGGATATTTCTTTTTCTTCAATAGGAATAAAATCTTTTAAGATTTGTTTAGCTAAAGTAATATCCACTTCTCTTTGGTTCGTTAAAGTGATATAAGCGTTTAACTTATTTAAGGCCCCTTCTAATTGGCGAATATTAGAAGGTATTTTATTGGCAATGTAGTGAATAATTTCATCTGATAATTCTAATTGATAATTTTCTGCTTTTTTTTGTAAGATGGCAATTCTAGTCTCTAAATCAGGCGGTTGAATATCAGTAATAAGTCCCCATTCAAATCTGGAAATTAAACGGTTTTCTAAATTAGTAATTTCCTTAGGGGGACGATCAGAAGTAATAACAATCTGTTTACTGGCATTATAGAGAGAGTTGAATGTATGAAAAAATTCTTCCTGTGTTCTTTCTTTGCCAGCCAAAAACTGGATATCATCTATCAATAAGATATCAAAATTACGATATTTTTCCCGAAAAATTTCAGTTGTATCATCCTTGATGGCATTAATTAATTCATTGGTGAATTTTTCAGAAGAAATATAGGCAATATTAGTAGAGTGAGTAGAATTTTTATTAATAATATAATTTCCAATACCGTGCATCAAGTGTGTTTTCCCCAGGCCAACTCCTCCATAAACAAAGAGAGGGTTGTAAGATTTTGCTGGAGATTGAGCTACAGCAAGGCAGGCTGCATGAGCAAAACGATTACTATCTCCTACCACAAAATTAGAAAAAGTATATTTGGAATTTAAAAAAGTCTTATCGTATCTTTTTTGAAAAATATCTTGATTTACTCTTTCTTTTTTTTCTTTAGAGGGATTTTGATTTTGAGTTGCATTAATCTCAAATTTAATTAAAATATTATCATCAAAGCCAAACTGTTCCATAATAATCTTCTTAAGAAACTGATAGTGGTTTTTTTCCAGCCAATTTTTACAAAAGATATTGGGTACTGCCAAAATTAATTCATTGTTTTTGAAATCAATATATTGAATTTGAGAAAACCAGGTATTATAAATCTGGGGACTTAGTTTCTCTTGAATAATTTTAAGAACATTTTCCCATTCTTGGTTAAGTTGATAATAGCTCATAATTTTCCTTATAAAATAGTTTTCAGTTAACAGTTCTTAGTTTTTAGACCAAAGATACAGGTATAATAGTATGAGATTGCCACGCCTGCCCCTAAACTAATGTTTAGAGGCAGGCTCGCAATGACATTTTGCTTTGGTAGTTTATCTTATAGTATCAAAATTGCTTGGCAATTACGATATTTAAGGGGGAGAATTCCCCTCTTGAGAGAGGTGTCCCGAAGGGACGGGGTGTTCCCCTTGAGAATCCCTTTATTTTCATCTCAATCTTATCATTCTTACTAAGCAAAGAAAATATATTTCTTTTAACATCTATCTTGTCTTTCTAAATTTTTTATAACAAAACAATTCCTTATCTTGAGGTATCAGAATTATTGAAATTCCTATACCTCAAGATATTCAAGGGGAATCCTTCCCCTTGAGATCCCCTGGATTAAAAGCAAAATATATTGTTAATTATTTAGTAATAATATTTATATTATCTTGTAGTATCGAAATTTTTTGAAATTCCGATACTACAAGATAATCAGGGGACTTCGCTCCCTGAAACTCCCTTAAATTAACACTTAGGCAATAAAGGTAATATTTTATAATTGATTAAAATAAAAAAGATATTAACATTATTAACAATTAATTGTGGAAAACAGTCTATATGCTATTTTGTCAATATTGAATATGCTTTTGAAACAATATTTATCTAATTTAAAAAATATTAAATTTAAAGTATTGAATTATAATAAAGGGTTTTCATTTAATTCACAGCTTATTAACAATTGTGGAAAAAAGAAATTAAAGAGAAATTGGGACCCATTAGTATATAGCATAATTATATAAACCATTCCAAGGAAGTTTTTTAGTATGGATATAGACCTTTTGTCCAAATAATAAGCTAATGCACCTAATTTTTCAAGAGGCTTAAACCAATATTTTTTCGTAGCCAATTTATAGATTCACTAAAACTAAAAAAGGTTACTTGCCATAGCAGTAAAAATAGGTTAGACTATTACATTATTTGACATATTAATAATATAATAGTTATAATTTAAAATCGTAATTATTTTTTAGTATCTTAATTTTCATAAAATTTCGATATAATTGGGCAAAGGAGAATAAGCATACATGAAGCGTACTTATCAGCCAAATAATCGTAAAAAATTAAAAGTGCATGGGTTTCGCAGTCGTATGAGTACTAAAAGTGGAAGATTAATTTTGAAAAGGAGAAGGCAGAAAGGAAGGAAGAGATTAACCGTTTCCGGTTAGAAAAACAGCTTGACTAATCAGACGTTAAAAAAAAATAATGAATTTAAACAAGTCTTTAGCAAGGGAATTAGAAAATCAGGGAAATATGCAATAGTATTTATATTATCTGGCAAAAGACAAAATAATAGAGTTGGTATTATTGTTAAAAAGAGTATTGGTAATGCAGTCAAGCGGAATAAAATTAAACGAAGATTGAGAGAAATTTGGCGAAAACAAGTTAGCCAGTTACTTCAAGGGTCTGATGTTGTTATTATAGCCAGAAAAGAAATAGGAGAAGCTTCTTTTAAAGAAATCGAAAATGACTTGCTCGAATTATTACTAACAGGAAAAAGTTCAGAAGAGTTCTCATAATTTCTATATCCTAGGCAGATAATGAAAAAAATTTTAATTATAATCATAATTTTTTATCAAAAATATATTTCCCCCTTAAAACCTGCAACTTGTAGGTTTTATCCTACTTGTTCAGATTATACTATTCAAGCCATTCAAAAATTTGGCTGTTGGAAGGGAAGTTTTCTCGCTCTTAAGAGAATATTGCGATGCCATCCCTATAATATCGGTGGTTATGATCCTGTACCAAAAGATGAAAAACCATCTAAATTAAGTATCATTTGATAAATTCATAGTATCGGAATTTCAATAATTCCGATACCTAAATATAAAGGATTGATTTGTTATAAAAAATTTAGCAAAACAAGATATGCATTTCTTGAAAAGGAATTTTTCTTTATTTTTTAACTGAAATTTACACTATATACTAAATTACTAGATACTCAATACTAATAATTCAGAGGTTCTCAAGGGGAAGGATTCCCCTTGAATATCTTGTTGGTAAAACAAGATAGATTTTCTTGGAATTGTATTTTCTTTCAGGGGATCTCAAGGGGAAGGATTCCCCTTGAATATCTTGTTGGTAAAACAAGATAGATTTTCTTGGAATTGTATTTTCTTTCAGGGGATCTCAAGGGGAAGGATTCCCCTTGAATATCTCTGTTTTGTAACGTTTTATAAAAAAGGAGAGTAATGTTTTGGGAATTTGGAGTTCACTAATTAATTTTGTAGGCCAGCTTTTGGAGTTTTTATATGGGTTTACTCACGATTATGGGTTAGCTATAATTTTATTGACTATCATTATTAGAGTTCTACTGTATCCGTTGATGCAAAAACAGATGACCTCCATGCGAGAAACCCAGAAGATACAGCCTCTCATGCAAGAAATTCAGAGAAAATATAAAAATGATAAAGAGAGAATGAACCAGGAATTAATGAGGTTGTATAAAGAACACAAGGTAAACCCAATGGGAGGTTGTTTACCTCTTATAATTCAAATGCCGATTTTAATTTTATTTTTTCAGGTTTTAAGAGATTTTGAATATTTAGATCCTTTGACTAATCAAGTTGCTGGTGGTTTTTTATGGATTAAAAATGAGGTTATGTATAAAGGGGAAATGTTGGCTGGTTTAGCTGCACCAGATCAATTATTTGGTATTGTTCCGGAAACAGTACCCTTAATCGGAGGAGTTCCTATTGGCATATTACCTTTCTTAGTAGGTGCCTCCATGTATGTTCAACAAAAGCTTACCACTCCAGCAATACCGGCAAGCAGCCAAAACAACAATACACCCAATCCTGCTGCTAATACCCAGAAGATAATGAATACCGTTATGCCCATTATGATTACCTTTATCAGTTTTAGCTTGCCTTCTGGATTGAGTTTATACTGGTTTACCTCAACTCTTTTTGGCATTGGACAGCAGATCTTGATTAATAAGAAAGAACCGAACATTAAGCAAGAAGCAGATATTGCAAAAGAAAAAACGGAAAAAGAGGTAAAAACAATACAGAAGGAAGAGACAGTTAATAAACCAAAAGAAAAAGAGGAGATTCCCTGGATACCTGGCTATGAAAAGCCAACTCCTAATCCAAGCAAAAAGGCTGGGAAGCAAGGAAAGAAAAAAGGGAAAGTAAAGAAGAATTAAATTGGGGTTCTCAATTAAGGGGGATTCTTCCCTTGAATATCGGAATTTCAAAAAAATTCTGATACTATAAAATACTCTTTTTAGATAAGAAACAATATATTTAGGTATCGGAATTTCAATAATTCCGATACCTAAATATAAAGGATTGATTTGTTATAAAAAATTTAGCAAAACAAGATATGCATTTCTGGAAAAGGAATTTTTCTTTATTTTTTAACTAACGTTTAAACTAAATACTAGATACTCAATACTGATAATTGAGGGGTTTCAGGGGGCGAAGCTCCCTGATTATCTTGTTACACCATCTCTCTAATCCCCTCCCTTAGAAGGGAGAGGTAAGGATGAGGTTGATAAATAGTTATCAGTTTGCAGTTAACCGTTTTCAGATAAAAGATGCGGGTATAAGTGGATGAGATTGCTTCGTCGCTTTGCTCCTCGCAATGACAAAATAGTATATCGTTTAAATACAGTTGCTAGTCGGAAGTTATTTCAGGGGTTTCAGGGGAAACCTCCCCTGATTAAATTATGTTAATAATTTAATGAATTTCTGATTTATACAATTAAGACCTTATTTTTAAGCTGAAATTTACTATATACTAAGTACTATATACTCAATACTAGTAAGAGGGGGTTTCAGGGGGCGGAGCCCCTTGAATATCTTGAGGTAAAGAAAGAGGGTTTTTTGTTAACTTCTGGGAATAAAGATAGAGAAATAAAATTAAATAGCAAAGATGAAAAAGCTTATCAGGTTCTTTCCAAAATTGTTAATGGCATTAATGCTGGTGCGGAAGTGAGTATGACCTATACTAATCAAGATTATACTATATTTGAGATTAGTAAAGCAGATCCAGGTATTATCATTGGAAAGCATGGTCATACCCTTGATGCCATACAATATTTACTTAATTTGGTAGTTAATAAAGAAAAAGACCATCAAAGTAATAAAATTTATCTAGTTGATATTAATGGATATCGAAAAAGAAGAGAAGAAACTTTTAAAAAATATGCTAAAGAAAAAGCGGAAATTGCGAAAAGAAAGGGCTGTACAGTAGCCCTTTATTATATGAATAGTATAGAGAGAAAGTTAGTTCATATGGCTCTTAAAGAAGATCCAGAGGTAATTACTTATAGTGAAGGAAGAGAGCCTTACCGTAGAGTCATAATTAAACCAACTTCTCAAACTGAGGCCGGTGTTAATAAAAAAGATGAATATTAATCTTAAGTATAAGATTAAATAAATTTATAAAAATTAAACAAAAAAATATTTAAGTAAATCCTTCCTCTTGAAAGCTCCCAGAAATAATCTTAAGATAATAATTTATCACCTCTTCCTTCCTTTCCCATCGAAAGGAGAGGGTTAGATGAGGATGTCAAAATATATATTGCTCCCTATTTAAAAAAATTTGGTAATATCGAAATTTCCAAGAAATTTCGATACCCTTAAATAAAAAAAAGGAATCCAGATGAAATGCTATCAATTAAAAGAGAATAATAGAGAAGATGATACTATTGTTGCTATTTCCACACCGCCAGGCATGGGCGGTATTAGTATTGTACGATTGAGTGGTCCCCAATCTATTGAAATTGCCAGTAAAATATTTCTTTATAAAGGAAAGGCAAAAAAGAACCCAAACGAATATCGTTCCCATTGTCTTTATTATGGAACAATTGTACAACCATGGGATGATAGGGTAGTAGATGAAGTATTATTGACTATTATGCGAAAACCAAAAACATATACTAGAGAGGATGTAGTGGAAATCAATTGTCACGGGGGATTTTTGGTGGTAAATAAAGTTTTGGAGATCGCATGTAAACTGGGAGCAAGGATTGCCGAGCCTGGAGAATTTACTAAATTAGCATTTTTAAATGGCAGGATAGATTTGAGTCAGGCAGAGGCTGTTATTGATATTATTAAGTCAAGCAACGAAAAAAGTTTGCAATCTTCTCTTTATCAACTTTCTGGTGGTCTCAAAGAAAAGATAAATCATTTAAAAAATAAGATAGTTGATTTAAACGTAAGAATTGAAGCCCCTCTGGATTTTCCGGATCAGGGTATTGCTGAGATTAAGAAAGAAGAGATTAAAAAAATTATAAATGAATGCTCAAGTGAAGTAAATAAATTATTAGATACAGTGCAATATGGTCAGATAATTAAAGAAGGGATTAATGCCATAATTCTGGGGAAAACTAATGTTGGTAAATCGAGTCTCTTTAATCTATTATTAAAGAGAAACAGATCTATTGTCACCTCTTTACCAGGAACTACTAGGGATTTAATTGAAGAGTCTATTAATATTAATGGTATTACCTTTCATCTGATTGATACTGCAGGAATGAAAATCCCAGAAAATATAGTTGAGCAAATTAGCCTGAAGAGAGTAAGGGAATACATGGAATTTGCACAATTGTTTATAGTAATGTTTGATAATAGCCGTCCCATAGATTCTGATGATATAAAACTGATGAAAAAAATAGAAAGTTACCATAATCGTAATATAAATATAATTTTGGTAATAAATAAAATAGATTTACCACCTGGGATGGATATATCAGAATTGCGCTCTAGATTTAGCCAGAATGATTTTGTCACTATGTCTATCAAGAAAAAGATTGGCATCGATACTCTGTTAGAAAAGATGACTAATCTGATTCTCTCTGATATAAATATTCCGGATGAGGAGCTTATTATCAATAATAAAAGACATCTGAATTGTTTACTCCAAGCAAAAAATTGTTTAAATAAGCTTAGAAGCAGTTTAGAAGAGGGGATACCGCTTGATTTCGTAGCAATGGATTTAAAATATATTGCTAATCAACTAGCAAATATTACTGGAGAATCTTGCGATGAAGAGATTATCAGTGGTATATTTTCGAAGTTCTGTATCGGTAAATAAAAAACTAATTATTAGTTGAAGGTTTCTAGTTGATATTTATGTAGCAGAATATCAAAAAAATTCTTTTTTAAATAAGAACGATATATATTAAGATAGATTTTAAGGTAAACTATAATTTACATAATTATTATAACTTGAGATAAAAATAGGATTTTATTATCAACAATGTTCCACGTGGAACATTGTTGAGTTAAAAGCTGGAGAAGCAGGTAAAGTATTCTGCCAGAATTTATGAGAGGTATAAATTATATATAAATCAAATACTTTACCAGAAAAACAATAACCAGGAAAATCAGGGAGAAATTACTGTTATTTTTCTTTGTGAATAAACTGTGGAAAAATAGAATCATATTATTTACTTTACCAATAAAGGCCAATGACAGAAATAATAACAATGCTAATTAAGGAAGAAATAGGGAATTACTATTTATAAAAGCCTATTATTCTTTATGTTTTCTTTAAAGGCAAGGGTAGGCAATTTCCCTGGTCTTTTTTCAATGCAGTCAAAATGGATAAAAAAGAGGTTGTGAAAAAACTGTGGAAAAAGATAAAATATCTTTTCATATGGAAAGTGACATCCAACAACATATAGCCATAGGTTCTCTTGCTTTAGGATTAAATTTAACCAAAGACAATATTGAAAAATTTATAATTTATTTAAAAATGATTAATTCTTATCAGAACAGGATAAATATAACCTCCATAACAGAACCCTACGATATTATTAGCAAACATTTTTTGGATTCACTCTCTTCGCTAAAACTTATTAACCAGGAGTTGTTAAATTATAACCAGGAGAAAAGAAAAAAAATAATTGATGTCGGCAGTGGTGCAGGGTTTCCCGGATTGCCTCTTAAAATTGTTTTACCTCAAGTAAGCATGTTTTTATTAGAAGCCAGAGGGAACAGGGTAATGTTTTTGAATGATGTTGTCAATAGCTTAGAGTTAAAGGATACCAAAATAATTAAAGATAGAGCAGAAAATATAGGGAAGATGGCAGAGTATCGGGAAAAATTTCATATTGTTTTATCAAGAGCAGTTGCCCCTCTTGCTGTTTTATGTGAATATTGCCTTCCTTTATGTAAGGTTAAAGGTGCCATGATTGCCTTTAAAGGTAGTTCCTATTGTCAGGAATTATCGAGTAATAATAAAGTAATTGAAAAATTGGGAGGCTCATTAGAAAGCGTAAACATGATAAAAATTCCTTATTCTAATCATGTTCGTTACATTATAGTTATCCGCAAAATAAGTTCAACTCCAGAAAATTATCCTCGAAAAAATGGAATTCCTCAGAAAAGACCTTTGTATTTTGCGTAAAAATTTGTTAATATTAGTTTATAATTCATTATTATCTATAATAAGAGGTTCTCAAAGGGAAGAATTCCCCTGGAATATTGGAATTGCCAGGCAATTTCAATATTCTTAAAAAACAATTATCTAAAATAAGTATAGTAATATTAATATTCTAACACTCCCACTCTAATCCTCTCCCTTAGAAGGGAGAGGTAAGGTGAGGGTGATAAATAGTTATCAGTTTACAGTTAACTGTTTTCAGATAAAAGATGCGGGTATAAGTGGATGAGATTGCTTCGTCGCTTTGCTCCTCGCAATGACAAAATCGTATACCGTATTACGTATAACGTATATCGTTAAAATTAGTCGTTGGTCGTTAGTATCTGGCATTTAGTTTGCCTATTACTTATTACTGAATTGGCTCCTCGCAATGACAAAATGGTATACCGTATTACTTATAATGTATATCGTTTAAATACAGTTGCTAGTCGGAATGTAATTCAGGGGTTCTCAAGGGGAAGGATTCTCCTTGATAATCTTAGATTTTTAAGTGATTAGGTTTTTCCCGAACAATATGTTCCACGTGGAACATTGAATTTTAAAAAAAGGATCTATTAAAAATGAATAAAATAATAGCTATTAGTAATCAAAAAGGGGGTGTAGGAAAGACAACCACTGCAATTAATTTAAGTGCTTTTTTAGCAATTGAGAAGAAAAAAGTCTTATTGGTCGATATTGATCCTCAGGGGAATGCCAGCAGTGGAATAGGTATAGAACGTTCTAAAATAGAAAAAAATATATATGATTGCCTTATTAACCAGACTCCTGTGACGGAAGTTCTTGTTTCTAGCCAGATTGAAAATTTAGATGTACTGCCTTCTACCTTACAGTTAGCAGGAGCAGAAATAGAATTGGTAAATTACATTTCTCGGGAAAATCGCTTAAAACAGCTTATCCGCCCTATAAAAGAAAAGTATGATTATATCATTGTTGATACCCCTCCTTCCTTAGGATTACTTACTTTAAATGCTCTGAATGCTGCTGATTCGGTTATAATTCCAGTACAATGTGAATATTATGCTCTGGAAGGGATTGGTCAATTATTAAATACCATTACCCTGGTAAAAGAAAATTTAAATCCCAATCTATCGATCGAAGGAATTTTATTAACTATGTATGATCAGAGAAATAATTTATCGAAAGAAGTAGCTGAAGAGATTGATAGACATTTTCACGGTAGTATTTTTCAGTCCATTATTCCTCGCAATGTTCGTTTAAGTGAGGCACCCAGTTATGGTCAACCGATTGTTCTCTATGAAGCAAAATCTAGAGGTTCCCAGGCTTATCATAAGTTAGCACTGGAGGTGATTGCTCATGGCTAAAAAAGGCTTAGGCAAAGGTCTAGAATCAATTATACCTATTTCTAATATTAAAGATCGGTCTTATGTAATGGAAATAGATGTGGATCAATTGACTCCTAATCTCTATCAACCAAGACAAGATTTTGACCAGGAGAAATTGGATGAATTAAAAGAATCAATCAAAGCCCATGGTATTATTCAACCAATTATTGTTCGAGAATCATCCCAGGGCTATGAAATTGTAGCCGGAGAAAGAAGGTTTAAGGCAGCCAGAGAACTGGGAATAAAAAAAATTCCTGTTATTATCAAACAATTCAACAATCTTAAGACTTTTGAAGTGTCTTTGGTAGAAAACTTGCAAAGAGATGACCTTAATCCTATTGAACAAGCGTTTGCCTTTAAAAGATTGGTTGATGAATTTAGCCTTACTCACCAGGAGTTAGCTGAAATTACTGGAAAGAGTAGAACTTTTATAAGTAATACTATTCGATTACTTAATTTAGATGAGTGGGTTAGAGAAAGAGTTGCTTCAGGGAAAATAAGTTTTGGCCACGCTAAAGTTTTATTGAGTTTGGATGATAAACAGATGCAGCAAGAATTCGGACAAAAAATCATCGAGCATGATTTATCGGTAAGGGATTTAGAACTAATAGTCGAGCGATGGAAAAAAAGAAAAGAAAAAGATTCATTAACTAAGAAACGGAACGTGCAATATTTTCCAGAGCTTGAGAAAAAACTTATGGCTAAATTTGGAACTAAAGTAAATATTAAATTCAGTGGGAAAAGAGGGAAGCTGGTTATTGAATTTTATAGTAATGAGGATTTAAATAGGATTGCTAACCTTTTATTAGATTAATCTGTTAATTACAAGTTTTGTTAAATTACCATATCTTTTAGTATGGTAAAACTGAAAAAATATAGTTAAAGAGGTTTAATATGAAAGAAAAAATATTTAATAATATTATCTTTATCCTTTTTACAATTTTATTACTACTATTTTCTTTAAAATGTTTTTTAGTATCCTTTGGTATTATTAAAGAAGAGTTTCTCTTAAATATGGTAAATGAGAAGCTACACATAATTTACTCCACATTTATATATCAAGTAATTCTAGCCTTAATAGGTTTTTTATTACTTTTCCTTGCTCTTTATCTGATATGGTTAAAACAAAAAATAGCTCAACAATTACCACATGTTAAGATAGTTAACGATTTAGGTGAAATAAAAATTTCAACATCTTCTTTGGAACAGATTATTTTAAACATACTAAGTGGTGTGGAAGGGGTAAAACAAATTAAACCAGAAATACAGGTACAAAAAGGGGAAAATATTAAAACCATATTGCACCTTATTGTTAACAAAGGCTGTAATATTCCAGAAACTGCTCGTTACCTTCAACAAAAGTTAAAAGAAGATTTGCCTAAACTAAGTGGAATTGAGGTAAAAGAAATTAAAATTAACGTAGATAAGATTGATTATGAGTAATAAGTAATATAAGAAAAATCCCAAAATAAGGAGGTTTTAGATTTATGGCTGTGACAGAAAATGAAATGAAAGACAAAAAATCGAGCACAGACAACCAAGATTTAGAATTAGGAAATATCACAGTTTCTAAAGATGTAGTGGCCATCATTGTGGCAATGGAGGCGACCAAAATAAAAGGAATAGTGGGTTTAACAGCAGGGAGAAAAGGTATGTCTGCACCTATACTGGATAAGAATAATTTGACCAAGGGAGTTGAGGTGATAATGAATCAGAATCAGAAAGAAGTTGCCATTACCATCTCATTGGTAGCAGACTATACAGTTGGTATTTACCAGACCGCCAGGGAAACTCAGAAAAATGTTAAAAAAGCGGTTGAGACGATGACTGGTTTAAAGGTTACCAAAGTGGATGTAAATGTTCTTGATGTAAAGTTTAAGGAAGATTTGGAAAAGGAAGAGGCTAAAGAGGAAGTTCAGGTGGAAGAAAAAGAAAAACCTGATACTCAAAAAAATAAGGAGTAAATTAAGATATCAAGGTCAGGATATTCAAAGGGAATCCTTCCCTTTGAATATATTGGTAAAATTAACTAAGTTTTAAAAAATTATTTCAAATATAGGAGGGGTGATTGTAGTTATTGTGAAAATACATTTTTGGGGTGCTGCCCAGGTGGTAACAGGTTCTAACTTCTTATTGGAAATTGGTGATAAAAAAATACTATTTGATTGTGGTATGTTTCAAGGGAGTCGACAACTAAACCGCCTTAATTTTAAGCCATTCCCCTATAAACCTGAGGAGATTGATTTATTAATATTATCCCATGCTCATATTGACCATAGTGGTCGTATTCCTAGTTTAATAAAAGCGGGATTTAAGGGTAAAATATATTCTACTCAAGCAACATATGATTTATGTTCTATTATGCTTCCTGATAGTGGTTATATTCAGGAGATGGAGACTGAATGGGATAATCGCAAGAGGATTCGGGCTGGTAAACCTTTACGCAAACCTCTTTATACAGTTGAAGAGGCAAATGATAGCCTAAAATATTTTTCTCCAGTTTTATATAACCAGAAAATTGCCTTATATGATAACTTATCTATTTGTTTTCAGGATGCTGGTCATATCCTTGGTTCAGCTATTGTAGAACTTTGGATACAAGAAGAAGGTAAAAATCTAAAGATAGTTTTTAGTGGAGATTTGGGAAGAAAAAACAAACCGATTATTAGGGACCCAGCAATTATAGAGGAAGCAGACTATCTTATACTTGACTCCACTTATGGTCATAAATTCCATCCCTCTCTGGATAATGAGTCTGCCAAATTGATTCCTATTATGATAGAGACCCAAAAAAGAGGTGGTAATGTGGTAATACCTTCTTTTGCTATACAGCGTGCCCAGGATATTATCTATGAATTAAATAAATATTACGATCAAGTTATTGCTGTTAAAGATAAAAATTATTTAGATATCCCAGTTTATGTTGATAGTCCACTTGCTATTTCTGCTACCGAAATATTTAGAAGAAATCCAGATTGTTTTGATCAAGATGCTCTCGCCTTAATAAAAGAGGGCTATAATCCCTTAGATTTTCGCAATCTTCATTTTTCCAGGACTACTAAAGAATCTAAAGAGTTGAATGTCTCTCCAGAAAGCAAAGTGATTATTTCTGCTAATGGCATGTGCACTGCAGGCAGAATAAAACATCACCTAAAGCATAATTTATGGAGGAAGGAATCCAGTATTGTGTTTGTTGGTTATCAGGCGGAGGGTACCTTAGGTCGAAGAATTAAAGAGGGAGCAAAAGAAGTAAAAATATTTGGAGAAGATATCAGAGTAAACGCTCAGATACATGCCTTAGAAGGATTTTCAGCCCATGCTGACCAGGCTGAAATTATGCAGTGGTTAAGGAACTTTAAAAAGAGACCGAAAAAAGTTTTTTTAGTTCATGGAGAACAGGAAGCTTTAGCTACTTTATCGGATTTGATTCAGCATGAGTTGAACATGGATACCATTGTACCTCAAATAGGAGATCATTTTCTGTTAAAAGGCACCGATGAAGTTATTTCGATTGAAGAAGGGGAAGAAAAAATTAAAAAAGAGCAACAATTATTGGAAGAAGAAACTGAGCGGCTAAGGGAATTAATGACTTTTGTTTTAGAGCAGATAGAACAGAAGAGTAAGGAAGAATTGCCTATCGAAGAGGTTGCTAAATTGAGAAATAAGATAATGGAATTGAGAAAAGAGGGTTTAGAATTAAGTTTATTATTGACTACTAAGAGTAATAGAAATCTAGAAGGGAAACTATGACTTTTGATATTTTGTTTTTTTATTTTTTATCTAAGCACCTTTAAGAGCATCAAAATTGCTTGGTAATTCCGATAACCAAGGGAAATTCTCTCCCTTGGTTATCGGAATTTTATAAGAGATTTTGCTTGATTTACTTTCTGAAAAAATTAGAGGATTTTATCCAGCTTTGCTTGAATAACTTGAGGGGGCACTGCTCCAACAATACGATCGTATTCTTTTCCGTCTTTAAAGATTAAAAGAGCTGGAATCCCTTGAATATTATAACGAGCAGCAATGTTCTGATTATTATCAACATTAAGCTTACATACTTTAATTTTATCGGCATTATCTCTGGCAATCTTTTCCACCGCAGGTGCTACCATTCTGCAGGGCATACACCAGGGTGCCCACATATCTACCAACACGGGAAGAGGAGAGTCAAGTACTTCCTCTTTAAAATTACTTTCATTCACTTCGACTAAAGTTTTTTCGGACATAATTTTTTTTTAACTCCTTTTGGTGTGATTTTCTATTAAATTTTCTAATATTTTTAATCCTTTTTCTATTAATTCAATATCCTCTTGGTCAAGTTCTGAACTTAGAAGTTGTTCGAATTTTTTTTGTTCTTGATTTATATTTTTTTTTATTTCTGCCCCTTTTTTTGTTAAACAAAGCCAGGTAGTTCTACGGTCATGGTCTTTTATCTTTCTAGTTAAGAGGCCTTTTCTGACTAAATTATCGATAATTCTGCTACCACGAGAAGGAGAAAGATTGATTTTTTCCGAAAATTCAGAGCAGGTAATGACCTCTTCTTCCTCAATAGCCTGGATACCCTTTAATTCAGCCAGACTAATATGACAAGTTGAGCTGATTCTGTTTTCATTACAGTTACAAAAGTATTTTAATTTTAATATTATCTCATAAATATCTTTCATATCATTCATATCAACAAGATAATCAGGGGAAGTATCCCCTGAAACCCCTCCAAGAAAATACCTTAATAAAGAAAATCTATCTTGTTTTATCAAACAAGATAATCAGGGGAAGTATCCCCTGAAACCCCTCCAAGAAAATACCTTAATAAAGAAAATCTATCTTGTTTTATCAAACAAGATAATCAGGGGAAGTATCCCCTGAAACCCCTCAATTAAGATTGAGATTCAATATTTATTTGTATTAATTTATCTGTATTTAATATTTTGATTTATTACCTTATCTTTTATTTTTTAATAATTATCTTAATTTCAAAAAAATTAAGATATTCAAGGACAATCCCCCCCCTTGAAATCCCCTTGAAGAAAATACAATTCTAAGAAATGCTATCTTGTTTCATAAACAAGATATTCAAGGGGAATCCTTCCCCTTGAGATCCCCTGAATTAAAAGCAAAATATATTGTTATTTATTTATTAAATAATTTTATATTATCTTGCAGTATCGAAATTTTTTGAAATTCCGATACTGCAAGATAATCAAGGGCAATTCTTCCCTTTGATAACACCTGAATTACATTCCGACTAGCAACTGTATTTAAACGATATAAGTTATACGTAATACGGTATACCATTTTGTCATTGCGAGGAGCGAAGCGACGAAGCAAACTCATTCACTTATACCCACAGAATTAATAGCGAAAGATGGTTTTTCAGTCATTAGTTCTCAGTTATAAGATTAAAGATACAGGTATAATAGCATGAGATTGCCACGCCTGCCCCCTAAACATTAGTTTAGGGGGCAGGACTCGCAATGACATTTTACTTTGGTAGTTTATTTTATAGTATCAAAATTGATTAACAATTCAGATAATCAAGGAAAAGAATTCTCCTTTTGAGAGGGGTGTCCGAAGGGACGGGGTGTTTCCCTTGAAACCCCTTTAAGAAAAATATCATTTATACACAATCTATCTTTTAAATTAAAATCAAGCTCAATATTTATTTTATCTTACTTGATATAATACTTTCTCTTAAATATTTTTTATTGTAAATCCTGATTTTTACTTGATTATAAAAATCATGGTAGTTATACTCTATCTTAAAATCTAACTTAGCATATATTTGTTACTTATATAAAAAAGAATCTTTTTAATATCGAAACTTCTTTAAAATTCCAATACTAAAAAGATTGCCTATAACAATTATTCCTATTAGCAATAATATCATAGTTATAAAATTTGTCAAGTATTTATTATTTAATGTCATAAAAAAATTTGTATTCCTAGTTAGATATAAATAGAATTATAAATATAAAGAATTGGAAAGTAAAAATAAAACGGACAGGAGAAAAAAATGACCATATCTCCTAATAGAAAAATCAAGATTGATAAAAACGATATTCCAGATGATGTTCTATTAGTATTGAAGAAGATAGAGGAGGCAGGTTTTTTATCGTTTCTGGTAGGGGGATGTGTAAGAGACCTGTTGTATAAAAAAATTGGAAAGGATTGGGACATTGCTACTGAGGCAAAACCAGAGCAGATTAAGGAAATATTCTGTGATTGTAAAACATTACTAATTGGGGAAAATTTTCAAACAATAACTCTTATTATGGATTCTAAAATTTATCACATTTCCACCTTTCGATATTGTAATAATAAAAACCTTTTGGCTAATAAAGTTAATAAAAAGAAAAAAAATTATGCCTTAATTACAGATTTACTATGCCGGGATTTTACTATTAATGCTATAGCCTGGAGCAATGATAGAGGGTTGGTGGACCCAGCTGCCGGGTTAAGAGATTTGCAGGAAAAAGTGGTACGCAGCCTAAAGCCTGATCTTAGATTCAAAGAAGATCCCCTTAGAATGTTAAGAGCAATTCGTATTGCCTGTGAGTTAAGTTTTACTATAGAGAATCAGACCAAAAGAAGTATTATTAAACATGCTTTTTTAATTCGTCATGTTAGCCCAGAGCGAATAAGAGAAGAGATAAGTCTTATTTTAAAGAGTCCTGAGGCAAAAAGAGGTGTCTTATTGTTACGCCAGTATGGTCTGGAGAGACATATTTTTAGCATAGATGGAGTGAAAAAGGAACTGTTAGCTAAAAAAAGAAAGAGGCCAGAATTTCTCTCAGGGTTGGATGAGTTCAGGGGAGATTTATCTGTCCAGTTAGCACTTTGGGGTAGACTATTTTTCGGTTCAAGTAAAGTCGCTCGTATTTTTTATTTACCGATTATAAAAAAGTTAAGATTCAAGAAAAAGATTGTTAATAAAGTACAAATATTGCTGAGGAGGGAATGGCAAGATATTGATTTTAGCTCCAGGGAAAATATTCGTTTTCTAATGGCTGAGTTGGGCAAAGAAAATATCAATCAGATATTTTTTTTAAAAAAACTAATACTATTAGGTGAATATAATACTACTAAATTGAATCAATTAAAGAAAGAAGAAAGGCTGCTTAAAGAGGAATTGGAGAAGAATCCCCCTGTGAAATTAGCTGATTTAGCCATTAAGGGAGATGATCTTATAGAAATTGGGATTCCGGAAGGAAAAGACATAGGAGAAATTCTCAGGTTGCTAACACAAAAAGTACTGATTTCTCCAGAAAGTAATCAAAAAGATTACCTGATAGGAACTGCTAAAGAAATATGGAAAGATTTGGGTAAATTAAATAAGTAAGGGTTTCCCTTTCCTATAATATAGTCAATTCAATATTTTTTATTTCTAAAGGTTCTTTCGAGAGAAATGCTTCACCAAATTTCTTGCTGATCAACATACCATAGTAACGGTTTAGGTTCAGAATATTTTCAAATAACTGACTGCCTTGAATATTCCCCCCAAATTGTGATTCATAGCATTTTAATGCTTCTACCTTCATCTCAATTTCTTTACTTATGTCCATGATCAAAGATGGTTTTTGATAATAATTAGCAGGTGAGGCAAAATAATAAAAGATTTTACTCTTAGAGAAACTAAGATTGTCTCGAGGAAGGTAGTTTAAAGCTGAATAACATATATCCGCTACAATTTTAGTTTCTGGATTAGTATCCGCCGGATAAGGAATAAATACTATATCTGGTGAAGTATTTTGGTAAATTTCAGAGATTTCTTCTCTGGTCTCCCGATTATTTTCCAATTCAGGGAAGTGATAATCTAAAGTAATTCTTTCATCAATGCCCAGGATACGGCTGGCTTTAATAGCTTCTTTCTTAAGATGTTCAGATGGGTGTTTATTCAGAAATTTTCCATTAGTTAGATCAACAATCGTGACCTGGTGTTCTGACGCACTTAGTTTTAATATGGTTCCTCCCATACCTGATTCCACTTGATTAGGTTGTGCTCCAAAGGCAATAACAATTGCCATTATTCATTATCTCCTCTTTAATTAAGAAAATTATTTATGTACTAGATTTATTTACATATTCATTAAAACTGTTTCGGAAATTAAAGAAGCATGTTCACTAATTTGTTTTAGAATATTAATCATATCGAAATAAATTGAACTGGTATACCGAGATAGTTCTATACCTTGATGGAGGCGGTCAATATGACTTTTTCTCATTTTCGCTTCAGTTTCTACAATTATCTTTTTTTGTTGCAAAGTTTTTTGGGCCAGACGTTTGTCACCAAGGGCAAAAGCCCCTAAAGTCTGATAAAAATTCTTATAAACCATTTTATAGAGTTTGTTAATTTCGGAAACACCTTCTTCTGAAAGCTTTAACTCATTATCAATCTGTTTTTCAATGATTGGTATAATGTCTTTATCAATTAAATCACCAATATGCTCTAAATCATTAACAATATTTAATAAGCCATATGCTTCTCTGGATTGTTCTGGGGTCAAGACATCGAATTTCATCTCAGTAAGATAGTGAATTATGGCATTGGATAAATTATCAACTATTCTATCCATTTTGCACAATTTGTAAAGTAAAATTTCATCCTGATTAAAAAAGACTTTCATAATTCCTACTAACATATCATCTACAGTGTTAGCCATACGTACCAATTCTTTTTTTGCTAAATATAAGGCTAAGTCAGGAGAGCTAAGTACATTATAATCTAAGAATTTAGGGTAATAAAGAGTTTCTTCCTGTTTTGCTTTGGGAAATAATTTCTGCAACAGATAAATAAATTTAGTCAAAAATGGATATACCAGCAAGGCATTGCCTAAAATAATTATGGTATGAGCAACGGCAATTTGTCTTGGTAAGTGTGGAGTAAAAATGGTGACCAGGTCAGAAAGAGGATTAATTAAAAAGAAAAACACAACAACACCCACCAACTTATATATTAAATTACCAAAAGTAAGGGTTTTAGCCTGGCTTGTTTTTCCTAATCCTACAAAAAGTACAGTGGTACAGGAACCCAGATGTGAGCCGAGAATGATAGGGATAGCCAATTCTATGGAAATGATACCCTGGGAAGATAAGGAGATGGTTAAGCCCATTAGAGCAGTACTACTTTGCAGGATGCTGGTTAACAGAGTAGCTAACAGTAAAGCAAGAATAGGGGTTCCCTGTAAATGAGATATTAAATCTAATAAAGAAGGATTATTTTTTAAGGGTTCAGTAAAATCTGCGATAATTTTCATGCCTAAAAAAATGAAACCAATACCTAATAATACCGATCCCAGGAACTGATAACGACGCTTTCTACTAAGTATATTGATTAGGTAGCCTAACAAAATTAGTATAAAAGAATATTGGGCAATATTAAAAGTAATGATTTGGGTAGTGATAGTAGTACCAATGCTGGTACCGATTAAAATTTGAAGACCTTGAGTGAGATTCATAATGCCAGTATTGATTAGTCCGACCAGTAATGAGGTAGAAGCAGTACTACTTTGCATGATAAAAGTAAGGAATATACCAAAAAAAATAGCAAGTGAGTGATGATGAGTAATCCTTTCTATCCAGTTCTGTAATTTATTACCAAAAACTTGTCTTAGATTTAAGTTTACTTTTTGCAATCCATATAAAAAAATAGCTAAGCCCCCAAAGATGCCCATAATATTAATAAACATAAGACAAGTTCTCCCTATTTGTTATTTGGTAATTATAAATATACCTGTTTCCCCCTCAATTGTAAATGAAAAGTACAAAGACAGTATTCTTTGAAGAAAAGATTTACATCGACATAATTAATATTTTTTATGATATTCTTGACTGAAGGTTGTATAATATAAAAAATAGTGAACTTCTTCGGGGCAGGGTGAGGTAATTCTTGGCAATTACCAATTCCCGATCGGTGGTAATTTGTTTTCTGAGATTTAAAGATTAAAGGATCAGAAACAAAAAGCCCACGCGTCATTTTGACTGATCCGGTGCAAATCCGGAGCCGACAGTTACAGTCTGGAGGAAAGAAGAAGAAAAAAGATTAGCATATAAAATAGAAGCCCCGAAGAAAATTCGAGGGCTTTTTTATTTTTGGGAAATTACTGAATTATAAAATTAAAATTTTAAATTTATATATAAAGAAGAAAGGGAAAAAATAAATGAGTACCAGACATATTAGTTATTATGCTATTTTTATTGCTTTAGCGGTGATTACCGGTTACCTGATTCATTTCCCAATTTTACCTCAGGCTCCTTTTTTGTTATATGATCCAGGTCATGTTTTTCTGTTAATTGCCGCCTTTAAATTTGGACCACGAGCTGGTATGACTATGACCCTGGTTTATGCCATTATTTTTGCCCTGATTACCGGTCAGGGAGGGCCTTACGGGGCATTTATGAATTTTCTTTCTACCAGTGCTTTTGTGTTGGTCTCTTCCTGGATTTATTTAAAAAAACATGACCGAAATGGGGCTATAATTGGTTTAATTTTAGGTACCTTAGCCATGACCGCCATTATGATTCCCGCTAATTTAATAATTACTCCCTTATACCTCGGGGTAGAAAGACCAATAGTATTAAAATTGCTTGTGCCAGCCATTATTCCCTTTAATTTCTTAAAAGGGCTTATCAGTAGTGTCCTAACCTTGCTAGTCTATAAAAAAATTTCTCTCTTTTTAGATAAACAGGACCTGGTAATGATATAGAATGATTTGATAACTTTTATATAGTATTTAGGTGGTGGTTAATTTGAGTATAAATATTTAGTATCGAAATTTTTTAGGGATTTCGATCCTAAATGATTTCTTTTTTAAATAATGATATAATAAAAAAAGATTTCCAGGAAAGATTCCACTTGAATATCGGAATTGCCAGGCAATTTCGATATTCTTAAATATACCAAGATTAGATATCAAAAATAAGATATTAAAGAGAATAATGTATATTAAATATTGACTTTTATTTAGTATTTTTTCAGGGGTTGTCAAGGGGAAGGATTCCCCTTGAATATCTTGCTGATAAAACAAGATAGCACATTTCTTGAAAAGGAATTTCTCTTTATTTTTTAACTAATATTTAGACTATATACGTCATATATTATTATATTATACGGTATACTTATTTCATTTGAGGGTTTCAGGGGAAACCTCCCTGATTGTCTCAATGAAAAAAAGGAGGAAGAGTAATTGGAAGATAAATCAAAGGATTCTAAGAAGAGAAAAATCATAGCTGGCTTGATTATTCTTATCATTCTAGTAATAGTTTTTATTGGCCGATTTTACATACCACTGATCTGGTTAACCTCAGTAAATTATGTCTCAGTATTTTGGAGAATATTGCTTAGCCAGTTCTGGGTTGGTCTTTTCTTTGCCCTGCTGTTTTTTATCCTCAGTTTTATCAATTTTAATTATGCTCGTCGCTATGCGCCGGCTATTGAGGTAGAATTGACTGAGCAGGATGCAGATAGACCTGAAATGCAACTATACAAAAGCCTACAAAGATTTCCCATCAGTAAAAGATTTGTGTTAGGTTTTTCAGTAATTATTTCCATCTTAATGGGTATTTCTGAGTCAGTAAATTGGGAAAAGATATTGATGTATTTTAATCAAGTATCTGTAGGTATGAATGATCCTATTTTTGGGAAAGATATCGGTTTTTACTTATTCAGCCTTCCTTTTCTGGAATATTTTAGAAATTGGTTAGGCTTTGCTATTGGTCTTATCCTGGTAATTGTTTTTTTAGTTTATTTAGCGAAGAGAGCCATTCGATTTGAGTTTAATAAAATAATTATCGATCCACCAGTAAAATTCCACCTCTCTTTATTGTTAGGGGCTTATTTACTTTTACAGGCTGCTGCCTTTTGGATTAATAGTCGTAAAATACTCTATTCCACCCAAGGTGTAGTTTATGGAGCAGGTTATACCGATATTCAGGTCAATTTATTGGCTTTGCGAATTTCCATGATACTATGTGTTATTGCTGCTCTGGTAATCTTTGTGACTTCGCGACAGGAAAATATACGTTTAACAATAATCAGTATTGTTTCTGTGATAGCTGTCTATCTAATTCTGGCCGGATTTTTACCAGGAATTATCCAGAGAGTGGTGGTATCACCCAATGAATTAGCCAAAGAAAGGCCTTATCTTTCAAATGAGATTGAATTCACCAGAACAGCATATGGTTTAGATAAAATAGCAGAAAAGGATTTTCCTTTTAAAGAGCAGATAACTTATGAAGAAATATTAAAAAATCCCGAAACAATCAGTAATATTCGTTTATGGGACTGGCGTCCCTTGACACAGACCTTCAACCAGATTCAAGCTATTCGTTTGTATTATGAATTTGTAGGGATAGATGTTGATCGTTATTATCTAAATGGAGATTATCAACAGGTTATGGTTGCCGCCCGAGAATTGAACAGTAAAAAATTAGCTCGTGAGGCGCAAACCTGGGTAAATGAACGTCTTACCTTCACCCATGGATATGGTGTGGTCATGAGCCCGGTAAACAGAGTGGAGCCAGATGGATTACCCCACCTGGTCATTAAGGATATTCCTCCAATTTCAACAGTCGATTTAAAAATTACTAGACCGGAGATTTATTTTGGTGAAAAAACAGAACAATATGTCATTGTAAATACGGAAAACCGGGAATTCGATTATCCTCTTGGTGATGAAAACGTATATACTCACTATGAAGGCACCGGTGGAGTGCCCATTTCTTCTTTCGGGCGTCGATTGTTATTGGCTATCCAGTTTAGAGATGTCAATATATTGCTAACCGGGAGCTTTACTGAGGATAGCCGTATCATGTTATATCGTAATGTCATTGACCGGGCCAGGAGGATTGCTCCATTTTTAATTTATGACCATGATCCTTACATAACTATCTCAGATGAGGGGAAACTATACTGGATTCTGGATGCCTATACTATCTCAAACCGGTTTCCCTATTCCAGGCCTTATAGTAAATCGTTTAATTATATTCGCAATTCGGTGAAGGTAATTATTGATGCCTATAATGGTAATGTTGATTTTTATATTGTGGAGCCCGAAGATCCAGTTATTCGTGTTTATCAGAATATCTTCCCTGGCTTATTTAAGACTATTGAAGATATGCCTGAAGATTTGCACAGACATATTCGCTATCCTATTGACCTTTTTAAGATACAAGCTGAAATGTATTCCACCTACCATATGCAAAGCCCGGATGTTTTTTATAATAAAGAAGATTACTGGAATATTCCCAATGAAATTTATGCTGCAGAAGAGATTAAATTAGAGCCTTATTATATCATTGCCAAATTACCTGGTTTTGAGAAAGAAGAGTTTATTTTAATTACCCCTTTTACTCCCACTAATAAGGACAATATGATTTCCTGGCTGTCCGTTCGTAATGATGGAGAGGAATATGGAAAGATGATGGTCTATAAATTCCCCAAGGATAGACTGGTCTATGGTCCTATGCAAATTGAAGCCTTAATTGACCAGGATTCTGAAATCTCTCAGCAGATAACTTTATGGAGTCAGAGTGGCTCCACAGTTATTAGAGGTAATTTATTGGCTATTCCTATTGAAGACTCAATTCTCTATGTCGAACCCTTGTATCTCAGAGCTGAAAAAGGAGAGATACCACAACTTAGAAGGGTTATTGTATCTGATGGTTCAGAAGTAGTCATGGCTGAGGATTTAGAAACTTCTCTCAGAAAACTTTTTGGTAGAACTGTGGAGGAAGAGAGAAAGGTTGTTTTAGAAGAAGGAGTTACTGTTAAGAATCTAATTGAAAATGCTTTACAGTTTTATCGGGAAGCCCAAGATGCTATTCGGGAAGGTGATTGGGCTAAATATGGAAATTGTCTAAATCAGCTGGAGAATACCTTGAAATCATTACAGGGCTTGATTCAACAGGATGAATTACCGGAATTACCGGAGAGTATTGAGGAAGAGATCGAGCAAGAATGATTTCTGATTAACTTTAAAAGGATTAAGGTAAAATTAAGATAAAGTAAAACAATAATGCAAGAGTTAGATAATAAGTGTTGAAAAGATTTATCTAACTCTTGTTTTTCTTTTATAGATCAATGAAACGCACCTGTAAATCAGGCAGTTTAAGAAGGGCAATTGTGCTTTTCTCAGTTAGCCATCCGCCACATTCCCCGGGATTTAATACAGTAGTTCTGCCTTCAGTATAATAGTCTATCTTATGGGTATGTCCATAGATAATAAGGTCATACTGCTGGCTCTTGGCTAAATCGGCAATAACCTCGTTCTTATGAAACATGATGATTTTTTTACCATCAAGGTCTGTTTTGTAAGGCTCTGGATAGATTGGTCCAATTTGTTGAAATCGATTAATCAATAAAGGTTTATCACCATCATTATTACCAAATACGCCAGTAAAAGGGCACTCAATATTCTTTAGTTCCCTTACCGTAAAAGGTGAAACAAAGTCTCCGGCATGAAGCAGTAAATCAATTTTTTCTTTATTAAAAATTTCCACTGCTTTTTTAATATTAGTAAGATTATCATGAGTATCAGCCATAATCCCAATTTTCATGTTATTAACCCCCCTAAAATTATTATAACTATAAAAAAAATATTTTTTTCTAATTTTCCTTTAATTCAAGATAATCAAGGGGAATGCTTCCCCTTGACCACCCTTAAATAACTTCCGACTAGCAACTGTATTTAAACGATATACGTTATACGTAATACGGTATACCATTTTGTCATTGCGAGGAGCAAAGCGACGAAGCAATCTCATCCACTTATACCCGCATCTTTGGTCTGAAAACAGTTAACTACAAACTGATAACTATTTATCACCCTCACCTTACCTCTCCCTTCTAAGGGAGAGGATTAGAGAGATGGTGTAACAAGATATTCAGGGGGCTTCGCCCCCTGAAACCCCTCAATCGTTAATCTAGTATTTAGTATTTAATTTAAATGTTAGTTAAAAAATAAATAAAAATTCCTTTTCCAGAAATGCATATCGTGTCTTGCTAAATTTTTTATAACAAATCAATTCTATATTTAGGTATCGGAATTATTGAAATTCCGATACTATAAAATATCATTGAATAATGCTGAATCATATTAGCATGAATTTTTCTTAGCCTCTTTTTTCAATTAGCACTGCTTTTTGATTTTTGAGGATTTTATATAACAACATTCAGTGATTATACATTTATTATAGCTAATTTTTAGACAATTGTATTAAAATATGATAAAATTTTGGCAATCACAATTCCTTTTTGTATTTTATAATTAAGGAGAACAATAATGAATGAGACAGAATTTGTAAAAGAAATAGCATCTAAGGAAGAAGCTTTTTCTCAATGGTACATTGATGTGGTTAAGAAAGCAGATTTAGCAGATTACACTGTAGTAAAGGGATGTATGGTTATCAAACCCTATGGATATGCTTTGTGGGAAAATATGCAGCACTGTTTGGATCAAAGAATCAAAGCCACTGGTCATAAAAATGCTTATTTCCCCATCTTTATCCCGGAGAGCTTATTAAAGAAGGAAGCTGAACATGTAGCAGGATTTGCACCAGAGGTAGCCTGGGTTACTCAGGGGGGAAATCAAAAATTAGAAGAACGATTGGCAGTAAGACCCACTTCTGAAGCCATTATTGGTAGTCTCTATTCTAAATGGATTCACTCCTGGCGGGATCTACCAATTTTAATCAATCAGTGGGCTAATATTGTGAGATGGGAAAAGGTAACCCGTCCTTTTTTAAGAACTACGGAATTTTTATGGCAGGAAGGTCATACTGCTCACCAAACTCAGGAAGAAGCTGAAGAAGAAACTTTAAAAATATTAGCTATCTATAAAGATTATATAGAAAGGGATTTGGCTATCCCGGTAATAATTGGGAAAAAGAGTAATACTGAAAAATTTGCCGGTGCTATGCATACCTATACCTTAGAGGCTTTGATGGGTGATGGTAAAATTTTACAGACTGGAACCTCTCACAATTTAGGACAAAACTTTGCCAAGGCATTTGATATTCGTTTTTTGGATGAAAATCAAGAAGAGCAGTTTGCCTGGACTACTTCCTGGGGGACTTCCACCAGATTGGTGGGGGGAATAATTATGGTTCATGGTGATGAACGTGGTTTAAAATTGCCTCCTAAAGTTGCCCCTCTACATATTGTTATTGTCCCTATTTTTTTTGATCAATCTAAACAGGAAGTCTTAAACAAGGCTCAGCAATATAAGATATTACTATCCGAAAAATTTAATGTTGAGCTGGATGATCGTGATAACTATACACCAGGATGGAAGTTTAATGAATGGGAGATGAAAGGAGTTCCGGTTCGCTTGGAAATAGGACCTCGTGACCTTGCTCATAATCAAGTTATTGCCGTAAGAAGAGATAAAGGAAATAAGGTTATTATCCCTGAAAATGAACTGGTTTCCACTATGGAGAGGTGGATGACCGAAATTCAAAATAATCTATATATGCAGGCTAAATCACGTTTAGAAGAAAACATTAGATTCTGTGAAAACTATGATCAGTTTAAAGAAATAATGGCAGAGAAGCGTGGTTTTATAAAAGCCTACTGGTGTGGTAATGAAAAATGTGAGGAAGAGATTAAAAGAGATACCAAAGCAACTATTCGCTGTATACCGTTGGATGAGAATAGAGAAAAAGGAAAGTGTATTTTTTGTGGTGCAGAATCCTCATCCCTAGTTTATTTTGGTAGGGCTTATTAAAATTAAAATAAAGAAAGGAGGATTTTAGAGATGGAGAAGGTATTAATCGGTCGGGTCATTGATTATTTTGCCAGAATTGAAGTAGCAGCTATCGGTATTGATTCAGGAGAACTTAAGGTAGGGGATAAACTTTATTTTAGTGGTCATACTACTGATTTTGAGCAGGAGATAGAATCAATGCAAATTGACAAAAGGCAGGTAAATTTAGCCAAGACTGGGGATTCGGTTGGGATTAAAGTGAAAGAAAGAGTTAGAGATGGGGATCAAGTATACAAGGTAATTGATTAATATAATAAACAATTAATTGATTTATTAGAGAACTTATTCAGTTCTATTATCTCTTGTGAAAAATTACAAATAGTAAGGATTTTCAGGGGAGTTACCTCCCCTGATTAGGTTATTTTTGGGGCTTCTCTTCAGGCTTGGAACTGTACTCTTTCTGTTTTTCATAAAAATCTAAAAGGGGTTTAACAAATTCCATAGGGAAGGGGAAGATGGTAGTGGTATTTTTATCAGCAGCGATAGTACTCAGAGTTTGTAAGTACCGTAATTGTAAGGATAATGGTTGAGTACTCATTTTTTCGGCAGCCTGCACCAGTTTTTCTGCCGCTTGGAATTCCCCTTCAGCATGTATCACTTTTGCCCTTCTTTCTCTTTCTGCTTCCGCCTGCTTAGCCATTGCCCGCCTCATATTTTCAGGTAATTCTACTTCTTTTGTTTCTACAGCAGTAACTTTAATTCCCCAGGGGTCGGTCTGTTCATCCACAATTTGTTGCAAGGTTTGGTTTATTTTTTCTCTTTGGGATAAAAAGGTATCCAGGTCTCTTTCTCCCAAGACACTTCTGAGAGTAGTTTGGGCTATCTGAGAGGTAGCAGAGATATAGTTTTCCACTGAAATAACTGCTTTAACCGGGTCAATTACCCGAAAATAGATGACAGCATTAACTTTAATGGGGACTGTATCTCTGGTTATGACTTCCTGAGCTGGCACATCTAAATTAATAGTTCTCAGGCTTACTTTTACCATTTGATCCACAATTGGTATAATTACAATGAGACCGGGTCCCTTAGCCCCAACTACTCTTCCCAAGCGGAAGATAACACCCCTTTCATATTCTCTAACGATTCTTATGGCTTGCGATAGGATTATCAATATTATGATAATCATACCAATATAGAGACTCGTTGAGCTAATAAGATTCATTTTACTCCTCCTTTTTATCAGTTTTTTTAACAATGAGACGAAGTCCATCTAAAGCTTCTACGGTTACTTGTTCTCCTTTTTTTACAGGTTTCTCGTCTGAAGTAGTTGCCTGCCATAGTTCTCCATGAAGAAAGACTTGACCGTTAGGATTTAAATCAGTTCTGGCGGTACCAATCATTCCAATCATGCTCTCTTTACCAGCGATAGGTTTTTTCCACTGTATTTTGATACCTTTGGTTACCGCAAAGATAAAGAATGCTGCCGTAGCAATGATCATGGTAAGAATAATACCAGTAGAAATTTTTAAGAAAGGAGCCAAGTCTTTGGTTAACATGAAAGAACCTAAGGTTAAAGAGATAACTCCACCAGCAGTTAGTAAACCAAAAGTAGGAGTATAAATTTCAAAGATAAAAAAGATAATTCCCAGAGCAATTAGTATGAAGCCTGCAAAATTAATTGGAATCATCTGAAAAGAAACAAAAGCAAGAATTAAACAGATACTACCAAATATACCGGGAAACAAAGCACCTGGATTACTAAATTCCCCCAGGATACCATAAATACCCAAGAATAAAAGGATATAAGCGATATTAGGGTTGGTGAGGGAATGAAGAAATAAATCCTTTACGGACATTTTGTATTCTATAATTTCTTTTCCTAAGGTATTTAGTTTTTTATCTCCCTCCGAAGTGGTGACTTTCACACCATCTATCATAAAAATTAATTCATCCACACTATTGGCGATAAATTCAATAATGTTATTCTCTAAAGCTTCCTGTTCGGTAATGGAGAGACTATCTCGGACAAATTTTTCAGCAATTTCCTCATTTCTATTTCTACTGTTGGCAATTGATTTGATATAGGCAGCAGCATCATTTACTATTTTTGCTTTTGTTTCTTCGTCAATTTGTCCTTCGCCCATGGCCACTGGATGAGCTGCCCCGATATTGGTTCCAGGAGCCATAGCAGCAATATTGGCAGCCATGGTAATAAAAGCACCAGCAGAAGCAGCTCTAGCGCCCTGAGGGGCAATATAAATTACTACTGGTACTCTGGAATTCAACATTTCTTTGATAATATTGCGCATGGACTCGTCTAAACCACCGGGAGTGTCCATCTGGATGATGACACATTCAGCCTGGTTATCATCTGCCTCTCTTATTCCTTCTATCATATATTGTGCGGTAATAGGATCAATGGTCCCTTCTACATTTAAAAGGTAAATTACCGAAGTAGGCTGAGCAAAGGTTGTGCTGGTAGAAAATATTAGGAAAGACAGCATTAGGAATACTATGAAAATATATTTTTTCCCATACTGGATTTTTTGATTTAGGAATAGCATAATTTTTCTTTCTTAATATATTATTTATGATAATATTATTTATTATAATTTATTATAACATAAGATTTAAATAATTTGCTGAAATCAAGGTTAAAATAGATGATAGTTAACTTAAATTTTGGCCAAGAAGGGTTAATGATGCCTGGGGATTGGATGTCTATTGCCCAAAAAATACTTTCTCAGAGTGGCACCGTAATGGTTTTGGGTAAAAGTGATTCCGGTAAGACCAGTTTTATTAAAATATTAGCACAATATCTGGCCAGAAGAAATCGAAAAGTTGGTATAATTGATTTAGATATTGGGCAATCTACCCTGGGTCCTCCTGGCACCATAAGCATGGGCGTTTTGGATAAAGAGAGATTAAAAAAGAAGATTATCTCTGTTTGTTATACAGTCTTTATTGGTACTACCTCCCCTGGAAAATGTGTAGATAGATTTCTTGCGAGAGCTTATCACCTCTATTGCCTAGGCCAGAGAGAAAAAGTGGATATCCTATTAGTTGATACCACTGGATTGATTCTGGGAAGCCTGGGAGTTTATTTGAAATGTAATTTAGTTGAAAAAATTGATCCTACTATTATAGTGGCATTACAATTTGGCCAAGAATTAGAACCAATTTTAGAAGTATTTAAATCACAATCTTCCAGGCAAATATTTCGTATCAAGCCATTTCCAAATATCTCTGAGAAAAACTGGATTGAGAGAAAAAAAAGAAGAGAGAGGCAGTTTAAGATATATTTTAGAGACTCACTAATAACAGATATTGATTTTACTACTTTACCAATAACAGGTATCTATTTTGATTCTAATTTTTTAGCTGATACCAAAATAGTAACCCAATTAAAGGAGAAATATCAGTTAGAGGTAATATCAGGAGATATAATTGATAGTAAAATGATTTTAATTTTGCCAGGACCACCAACCATAATTAGTCAGGATATAATCACCGATATCAAGAAATGTTATAAACTAAAACAGATTATTTTATTATTTCCTGATTGGTTTTCCTATCTGTTAGTCTCTTTTAATAATAAAGAAGGGCTTAGTAATGGTTTAGGAATAATCAAGGAGATTGATTTTAAACAGAAGAAGATGACCGTTTATCTACCAGCCTCTATTTCCCTTGAAAATCTGGCTCAAATTGAGATAGGTCAGCTGAAAGTTAAACCAGATGGATCAGAATTACCTTATATTGAGCCAGCGGAATATTAAATAATTATTAAAATAATTAAAGTTAGAAAGAGAAAATTTATGGATAACAAAGAAAAAGAAGGTATTATCCTGGTTATCATCTGTGTCTTTATTCATGGTAGTCAACCTATTTTAGGGAAATATGGTGTTTCTTTAGTACCACCACTTTTTTTTGCCAGCTTAACCAATCTAATTGCAGCAGTCTTTCTTATCTTGCTTATCTTGGCAAGAAGAGAAAACATTTTTTTATTGCTAAAAGCGAGATATTTTCTTATTCTATTATCTATTGGATTTTTTGGAACCACCTTATCTAATATTCTATTTTTTTATGGAGTTAGATTAACCAGTGGTATCAATTCCGCTATTCTATTACAGATAGAACCTCTATATGCCCTTTTGATTGGTTATCTTCTACTCAAAGAAAGAATAAACTCCAGACAAATTATTGCTACCTTGTTTATTATTTTAGGAACGATACTGGTGGTCTATCAGGGCACCTCTAAATTGAATTGGGGTGATATTTTAGTTTTGCTAACCCCTCTCTGCTATCAAATTAGTCATTTTTTTAGCAAAAAGTTGCTGAATAAAACTGATTTAAGTCCACTTTTTATTGCTACCGGGAGAACTTTATATGGTGGGATTTTTCTATTTTTATTAAGCCAGTTAGCCGGTATCCATGAATGGTCAATTTTAGCTAAACATAATATGCTGAGTCTTTTTATATTTTATGGTATTGTGGTCTATGCCTTAAGTTATTTAACATTCTATGAGGCAATTAAACGAATAAATCTGTCTAAAGCCAGTGCCATTATCTCAGTTTACCCAGCTATATCTATTCTTTTAGCCTGGTTTATTTTAAGGGAAGTTCCTGATGTATATCAATTAACTGGTTTTTTCATTATCCTGCTGGGCATTTTCCGTTTATCGCAAGTGCAAAGTGAGTTGCGTATTTAGATATAATTTCTCATAATCTCATAATATTATTGTTTAATCCCAAATACGAATATCAAAGATAAGATTAATTTTCATTGCCAAAAGATGTTTTCTATGTTAATATAATAAATGCAACCGATTGCAGAAATTTTAGCGTAAATTGGTAGGCTTGTTTTTAGCTTATTAGTAAAAAACTGGTTAGGGAGGTGATATTAAAGAAAAGAGAAGTTGAGAATTTATAAAAGTAGTTTTTTTGTTTGGTAATTTTTAAAAAATTTAAGGAGAATTAAAGATGAGAAAATTTATCAGTAATAAGCAGATTTGGTTAGTGGCTTTCTTGCTAGTTTTCATTTTAGGTGCTGGAAGTATTGTTAGTGCTAAGACCTTTAATTACTATGTTGTTTCCCATGGCGGACCGGGAGATCCCTTCTGGGGAGTAGTTATGAAAGGAATGGAAGATGCAGCCGCTTTTATTACTAAGGGCACTGGTGATACCATTAATGCTACCTATTCTGGACCCGCAAAATATTCAGTGGAAGAATTAGTTAATATGCTCAACAGTGCTATTGCTACCAGACCGGATGGGATTGCGGTAACTATTACTGATCCAGCAGCAGTAGATGGACCGTTACGGAGAGCTATTGATCTGGGAATCCCTATAATTGCTATAAATGTTCCAGACCCGAGACCCAAAAATGAGGCAATTCCCTATTTATTTTATGTAGGTGGTGATGAATACCTATCTGGAAAGCGCGCTGCAGAAAGAATTTTGGCTTACAAGAAACCCACTCGTGCACTGGTAACTATTCATGAAATTGGTCATATGGGCTTAGAGTTGAGAGCTCAGGGATTTATTGAAGTAATGAATGAAGCTGGTGTGCCTGCTGAAAAATTAGCTACTTACCTCGATCCAACTCAGGCTATTGAGATATTAAAGGGTTATTTCTCTAGAAATCCAGAAACAGATGCCATTTTTACTTTGGGATCTATCGATAGTTCTTATGTCATTAGTTTCCTAAATGAGCAGGATTTGGTTGGGAAAGTAATTCACGGAGCTTTTGATGTTTCTGATGAAGTAGTAAGATCTATTCAAAAAGGAGATACCCTATTTACTATTTCTCAACAACAGTACCTGCAAGGCTATTTACCAATTCATTTCTTTTATCTCTTAAACAATTATAATTTTTTACCAGCAAATGATATTTTAACAGGTCCAGGGTTTGTTGATGCCGATAATGTGGACAGTGTGGTAGAACTGGTTGAACAGAAGTATTGGTAATTTTAAATCCTTGCTAACTATTTATTATCTGGGGAAAAGGCAGGAAGCTTTAATCTTCCTGCCTTTTAGCTAATTGAAAAGAAAATAGGAATTAAGAACAAGGAGAGGAATAATGAATGATAGGAAATCCCTCACTTCCTTAGTAGGAAAATATTTTCGGCAACACCCGGAATGCGGTGCATTGGTTGGCTTAATTGTGGTATTTATAGGTTTTTCTTTTACTGCAACTAGATTTTTGACTGCTGATTCCTTTGCTGGTATTGTAACTGTTGCTTCAGAACTGGGTATTGTGGCAACAGGAGTAACTTTTTTAATGATTTCTGGTGAATTTGATCTCTCGGTAGGTTCAGTATTTGGATTTTCGGCAATGTTATTTGCTATTGCTGCCGTGAATGGTATTCCTCTTATAGTAGGATTATTGTTAGCCTTATTAGCGGCAGCAGGGATTGGGCTAATAAATGGTTATATTACGGTACGTTTTCAGATACCTTCTTTTATTACTACTCTTGGTGCTCTTATGTTATGGCGAGGGGTACTGTTAGCCATAACTGGTGGTTTTCCAGTACGTTTTTGGGAATCATCTCAAATTTTAGATTTCTTAAATGGTAACTTATGGGGAGAATTTAGGGCTTCAGCTATTTGGTTTTTTGTCATCATCCTTTTACTGAATTTCATACTTTTGCGAACCAGATATGGGAATGCCACTTATGCTACCGGTGGTAACAAGGATGCTGCTCGCCTGTTGGGAATATCTGTTGATCGAGTAAAAATTGGAAATTTTGTCATCTGTTCAGTATTGGCTGGGTTTGCTGGTTGTATTCAATTTGCCCGCTTTTGTTCTGTTGATCCAGTAAGAGGTCAGAATATGGAGTTAGAGGCAATTGCGGCAGTGGTAGTAGGAGGTACGTTAATGACCGGGGGATACGGTAATTTAATCGGGACCTTACTGGGAGTATTATTGATAGGAATGCTTCGTTCTGGACTGGTAATGGCCGGCGCTCCAGCCTATTGGTATCAGGCCTTCGTTGGATTAATCTTAATAATTGCAGTTATCCTGAATACCTATATAAAGAGGTGGTCATTAAAATGAAAAAAAATTTCAATCTAATTGAAATGAAAGAGATTAATAAGCGTTTTGGGACTGTGATTGCCTTAAAAAATGTTAATTTTAACGTCCAGCCTCAAGAAATCGTAGGCTTGGTTGGTGATAATGGAGCTGGTAAGTCTACTTTAATAAAAATATTAACTGGTGTGTTCCCCGCTGATAGTGGAGAAATATATTTTGAAGGTAAACCTATTAAACTCGATTCTCCTAAAATGGCTCGAGATTTGGGAATTGAAACAGTATATCAGAATCTGGCCTTAATTGACCTGATGAGTATCGCTCGAAATTTCTTCTTAGGCCGAGAACCAGTACATCCTTGGGCTGGAGTTATTAAAGTGTTAGATAAACCAAAAATTAATAGTATCACAGAAGAGGTGCTAAAAGATATTGGTATCAAAGTTCGATCAGTGGAGGAAGAAGTAGCTATTCTTTCTGGTGGGGAAAGACAATCGGTGGCTATAGGGCGGGCAATATATTTTGGGGCAAAGTTACTTGTTCTGGATGAACCTACGGCAGCCTTATCAATCAAGGAATCCCATAAAGTTTTGGATTATGTTTTAGAAGCAAAAGAGAGAGGACTATCGGTTATTTTTATTACTCATAACATTTATCATGTCTATTCGGTAGCTGATCGCTTCACTATACTGGAACTTGGGGAGAAGTTAGGGGATTTTAAAAAAGATGAAGTGAGTACAGAAGATATAATCGAAGTGATACGAACAGGTCGGAAGATAGAAAAGGAAAAAACTTGAATATTTCCTTATGTAGATTAGTATTGGGGAGGTAAGCAAAAAATGAAAAGAGAAATTAAGGCAGGAGTAATTGGCTTAGGTAGAATTGGTAAATTACATGTTCATAATATAATGGCTCAAATTGATGAGGTAAAATTAGTTGGCATCTCAGATGTTTTAGAAGAATCTCTCAAAGATACTGCTGAAAAATATGAGATTCCTTTAGCAGAAAAGGATTATCGTTATTTATTGGATAATAAACAAATCGAGGCGGTAATTATTTGTTCTTCCACTGATACTCATGCCCAAATTATAAGAGAGGCGGCTCAAGCTGGCAAACATATTTTCTGTGAAAAACCTATTGCCTTGGATAGAAATGAGATTGACCTGGCCTTAGAAGAAGTAAAGACGGCAGGGGTTAAGCTTCAAATAGGCTTTAATCGGCGCTTTGATCCCAGTTTTAAAAAAGCCAGAGAAATGGTGAAAGAAGGTAAGATTGGCAACCCTCATCTAGTCAGGATTACCAGCCGTGACCCTGCCCCACCTCCAGTAGAATACATTAAAGTATCTGGCGGTATTTTTCTGGATATGATGATTCATGATTTTGACATGATTCGCTATCTTCTGGATGATGAGGTAAAAGAACTTATGGCGGTAGGAAGCTGTCTGGTGAATCCAGAGATTAGTAAATATAATGATATTGATACTGCCCTGGTTACTTTGCAATATAAAAATGGTGCCTGGGGAACTATTGATAATAGTAGAAAAGCTGTTTATGGTTATGACCAGCGAATTGAAGTTTTCGGGTCAGAAGGTTGCATACAGGTGGGAAACAAGAAACCGACTGAAGTTATCTGGTATGGAGCAGAAGATACCAGAAGTGATAAACCATTATACTTCTTTTTAGAAAGGTATAATGAATCTTATCTAGCAGAAATAAAACACTTTGCTAGCTGTATTAGAGAAGATAAACAACCTATGGTAGACGGATATGATGGCCAGATGGCTGTAATAATGGGCTATGCAGCCCGCGAATCATTAGCCAGCAGAAAATGGGTAACGGTAGCTGAAAAGTAGGATTAGTTTTTTTGAAATTACTTTGATTTATTCCAGTATAGGAAAATAGGAATATGAGAACAACTATAAAAGATGTAGCGAGAGTAGCAGGAGTACATTCTTCAACCGTCTCTCGGGTAATCAATGGGAAACCATGTATCAGTCAGGAAACGGCAAAAAGAGTCTTTTCTGCTATTGAGCAACTTGATTATACACCCAATGCCCTGGCCAGGAGTCTAAAGACTAAAAAGATACAGACCTTAGCCATGCTAATTCCCGATATTTCCAATCCCTTTTTTGCTGAATTAGCCAGAGGGGTGGAAGATACAGCCAATCAATATGGATATAATGTGATTCTATGTAATACCGATGATTGTTTTGAAAAAGAAGTTACCTATTTAAAATTGCTGGCCGAAAAACGTGTGGAAGGTTTAATTGTGGCAACAGCTCAAATCAGGGATAAGAGTATCTTAGAGTTAGGGAAAACGGGCTGTCCTTATATACTGCTTTCTCGCAACATTAAAGGTTTACAGGAAAATTCCATTTCTATTGATGATATTGCTGGCGGTTATCTTGCTACTGAGTATCTGATTAGTTTGGGACACCGAAACATTGCTCATATCGCTGGACCTTATAATACTACAACTGCCTTAGATAGAATTAAGGGATTTAAAAAAGCATTACTCACTTACGGAGTTCCCTTTCAGAAACAGTATATTGGGGAAGGAGATTTTAGAATTAAAGGTGGATACCAGGTTATGAAACAATTTTTAGAACTTGATAATCCTCCCACAGCTGTATTTACAGCCAATGATTTGTTAGCAGTTGGTGCCATTGAGGCGATTCGTGAGAATGATTATGATGTTCCTGCTGATATTTCTATTATCGGATTTGATGATATTAAATTAGCTTCTTATTTCTCACCACCTCTTACTACGATTCGCCAGCCTATGGTAGAGATGGGCTCTTTAGCGATTATCAAATTATTAGAAAGAATTGAGCATAACTTAACTCACCCTAATATACTTATAAAACCGGAATTAGTGGTGAGAAAGTCATGTCGAAGAATTAACTAAGATGATATAAAGATAACATAAATCTTATATTTTTATAATTCCTATTTAAAATAATAAATTAAAGGAGAAGATAAATATGTCAAAAAAAATGAAGACCGTTGTTTTGGAGGCTACCTGGGATCCGAAGCCCGATTTTATACTTGGTGCTAAAGATATAGAGGGTAAGTTAACTTATTTAGGAAGTAAGGTCTGGCGGAATCCCAGGTTAAAGATTGTAGAAAAAGATATTCCAGAGATAGCCCCGACTGATGTTTTAATCAAAGTTAAGGCTTGCGGTATCTGTGGTAGTGATGTGCATATGGCTCAACCTGATGATGATGGTTATATCTGGTATCCTGGTCTTACTGCCTTCCCGGTTACCTTGGGGCACGAGTTTTCCGGAATTGTAGTTCAGGCTGGAGAGAAGGCCTTTAATAAACGGACCGGGAAAAGATATGAGGAAGGGGAGGCAGTTACTGCAGAGGAGATGTTCTGGTGCGGAACTTGCCGTCCCTGTGTAGATGGGTATCCCAATCATTGTGAAAAATTACAAGAGATTGGCTTTAGTGTTGATGGCGCCTTTGCCGAATACGTGAAGGTTGATGCCAAATATACCTGGAGTTTGGAAGAACTTCGAAAGGTGTACCAAGGTGATGATTTATTTCTGGCCGGTAGTTTGACTGAGCCCACTTCAGTTGCTTATAATGCAGTGATTGAGCGAGGGGGTGGAATTAGACCGGGAGATAATGTAGTTATTCTCGGTGGTGGACCAATTGGGCAGGCGGCAGTAGCAATATTAAAAAGAGCAGGAGCGGCCAGGGTAATACTTTCTGAACCTTCAGAAGACCGGGCCAAATTAGCCAGAAAAATGGGAGCTGATTATATCATTAATCCCAGTAAAGAAGATTTTACTAAACGTGTTTTGGAAATTACTGGTGGATTAGGTGCCAAATTATATCTGGAGGCTACTGGATTACCTGATAAGGTCTGGCCGGGAATCGAACAATGTATCTGGGAAGGCAAGATGATTAACAGCACTGTGGTGATTGTAGCCAGGGCTGATAAAAAAATTCCTTTAACCGGAGAGGTTTTCCAGGTAAGAAGGGCTGAGATTGTTGGTTCGCAGGGACATTCTGGTCACGGCACCTTCCCTAGAGTAATCAGTTCTATGGCTACCGGTATGGATATGACTCCTCTTATTACTAAAAAGATAAAATTAGAAGAAGTTCCCGACCATATTGTATTGCTCAGGACCTGCCGGGAAGAATGTAAGATTACCTGTGTGTTTGATTGATCTCTATTTTTAAAAATATTACCTATGAGTGAAATTGAAAGATATAAGATATACTTATCCTTAAGATATACAAAGGAGAAAGATAATGGAAAATCAATGGTTAACTACGGACTATCCCAATATTTTCTTTGAAAATAATAAAGTAGGGCAACTGAAGAAGAAAATTTTTGATGCCTCAAAGATGGAGATTGAGGATATTTTAAAGGAATATAACATTCCTTCCCCCTCTGAATTAGGCAAAGCAGGTAGCTATATCCAGAATACACCTAGAAGGCGGGTAATTGAAGAGCGACGAAAGAATGATATTGTCTTTGTTCCAGTCGGTTGTACCGAATGTCATGGTGATTATGCCAATTCTGGTCTGGATACCTTTATGGTGACTCAAATTTGTGAAGGAATTAGAAGATATACCAGCAAGAGAGGTTATCCAGTTGGCCTGGCCTTACCCCCTTTAAATTATGGTGCTCATCCCTATCATCATTGTGGTATGGCTGGTACTGTCATTATGCCTGAGGATGTAGTTCGAGAAACTATGATCAATGTTATGCTGGGACTCTGGAATGATGGTTTTAGAAAACAAATCTGGGTTAATAATCATGGACAGTTATGGGTATTGGAATCAGCATTACAGGAGTTTTGTAAACGCTATCAATTACCAGGTATTTATCGGGTTATTGACTGGCATCGTGCCATCAGAGAGTTTTTTATTCCTATAACAAGAGAGGACAGTTTATCTACTGATTTTATACATGCTGATGAAGCCGAAGCCTCTGTGGGATTATTACTCTTCCCAGAAATGTTAGACCTGAAATATGCCGTTGATACTGAGGGAGAGTCCTTGTTGCCTGGTGGACACTTTGATACCTCTGTTGATCCATATCGGCGACCACAGCAGTGGCAACAGGGAGAAGGTCATTCTGCTATCGAAAGAGCAGCTGTACCGGAGGGTGTGGTGGGTAAACCCACCAGAGCGAGTGCGGAAAAGGCTAAAAGACCTGTTGCTGCCATTTTGAAATATCTAACTCTAGTTCATGATGAGATTTTGGCAAACTATCCCTCGGGTAAATTACCACCGGTGGAAAAAATTAGTTTGAGAGATCCGATTGAGATGGAACCTTTCTTGAGAGAACCCATGAGTAAAGGTTGGAAATCGGTCTTTGAATTACCATATATTGGCCAGATAAATAGTCTATAATATTCAGTCGTGTGCAATGAGTATTGACTATTGCCTGACCAGAATAAAATTTCAGTAAGGGCAAACCTTGTGTCTGCCCGAGATAGCCTCAGTATGATATTATAGTATCAATTGTAATGATTGCCAGAGGATTTAGTTATGAAAAAAAGTATTGTTGTTTCTACACAACAAACCAATTTTTCTGCACTGGCTTTTAAAGAGGATTTAGAAATAAATGTCAAAAAAATTTCTGAATTTGGCTTTGATGGGGTTGAACTGGCTATTAGAGATCCAAAATATTTGGAAAAAGAAAAAATAATACAATTGATTAAGGATTGCCATCTAGAGGTTCCGGCCATTGGCACAGGGCAGGCCTGGGGAGAAGAAGGGTTAAGTTTTTCTGATCCCAATGAGATTATCAGAAAAATGGCTGTGGAAAGGATAATTGAGCAAATCAAATTTGCCTCTTATTTTGGTTCCCAGGTGATTATAGGTTTAATTAGAGGAATTGTGAAGGAAGGGGTTGCCAGAGAAGATGCCGAGGCATGGGCTACATCCTGTCTAAGAGAATGTGCCAGATTTGCCCAGGAAGAAAATGTTAAATTGATACTTGAGCCAGTAAATCGTTATGAGAGTAATTTTATCAATTCATTGGAAGAAGGTGTAGAGTTTATTAGAAGGGTAGAAGTGCCTAACCTTGGCTTGCTGGCAGATACCTTTCATATGAATATTGAAGAACCTTCCATTTATGAAAGTCTAAAACAGGCTAAAGAATATATTACTCATGTTCATTTTGCCGACAGTAACCGCTGGGCTCCAGGTTATGGTCACCTTGATTTTCCAAAAATAGTAGACACTTTAAAAGAGATTGGATATCAAGGATACGTTTCGGCAGAAATACTTCCCCTCCCTAACCAGACTGCTGCTACAGAGATGACTATAAAAACTTTACATCGATTGAATATTTGTTAAGATTGGATAAATCTTATAAAATGTAAAATAACTGCCATTATATTTTTGAATTTTAGATAATAAATAAACGAAATCAGAAAATGGATTAATAATTTTAGGAAGAAATTAGATAATGAGTAAATATGGGAAGAATATCATTGAGAAGAATCTGGCTTGAATAAAATGACTGAGCCGTAAAGATTAAAATGTACCCAAACTTGATATTTTTGATAGAATCCCTGAGTAAGTGGTAAAATTGCTTTCACAGATTAACTAGAATGCTAATTAAGAGATGAAGTAAAGAGAACATAGAAAAATAATTGGCTAATAACTAATAAAAAGTAAAAATTAGCCACATTTAAAGCATTTTAAGCCATCCGCTAGCTTACGGGTTTGTTTTTTGCTGGTTAAAATGAAATACAAAATGGAGAATGTTAAACATGAAATCTTGGGAACTGGTTGCTAATATAATCAAGGAACAGGGCGTTGAACATGTTTATGGTATAGGGGATACCGACTTACACTGGTATGCCCATCAAACAGAGGGTCTTAAGAGCATTAATTTAAGGTATGAAGGCTCTGCTCCTTTTATGGCTATGGCTTATTCTCGGCTAACCGGGAATCCGGGAGTATGCAGTGCCAGTTCGGGTCCCGGAGTGGCCAATCTAATCCCAGGTGTGCTGGAGGCTCATTCAGGATGTGTACCTCTGCTTATTTTTGCCCCCTCGGTCAATCAAAAAACAGAGGGTATGGGAGAATTTCAAGAATGTAATCAGAGAAAGATGATGGAACCAATTACTA
>JAGPKD010000134.1 GCA_018054125.1 Candidatus Oleihabitans oleiphilus
AAGGCATTAGTAAATCCACTGATTATAGCCAGTTTTGGTTTTTCCCAAAATACTTTACTCGCCATTTTTGTTTTACCCCTCATAAATAAAATAACAAATAAATTAAAAGAAATAAAGAAATAAAGTACGGTAGCATAGGTAACAGGATGGATGTGGGGAAGATAATATTTGTCTATAATTCTGCCCAAACTCTGACTGGTAATTGCTAAAAACATCTTTTTAGAAGGAGGATCAGCTATAATATATCGTACTGAATAAAACGGGTTTCGAATATCTTTAAGAAAGGAAGCGCCTAAAATCATTAACAGAACACCAATAATTTTGGTTAAAGTGAATGGCTCGGAAAGAAAGAAAAACGAAAATAAAACTAAAATCAATCCATTTAAACTATATATAGGAGTAACTAACGATGTTTCTCCAGTAGCCAGAGAGGATACAAAATAATAGGAATATATTGTATATAGAAGACTACTACCATAACAGGGTAGTAAAAATGTGATATTGTTAATAGGAATAAATAGGGCTAAGGGAGTGAGAATTATAGCCCCTAAAATAAAGAATAAAAAGGTGGCAGCCAGATTAGAATCCACTTCTCCTTGACGATTTCCCAACATTCTGACTACAATCTTTTCTACAGCCAATAAAATTATACGGGCAAATAAAGCTATATAAGATATAATAATGATAAACTCCTTATCTATCTAAAGCGGGTTATTTGTTCTATAATATCATCAAATTATATAATTTCATCAATTTCTAGTATCAGAATTGTAAAAAAATTTAAAATGGGAGGTTTATTATGTTAGAAGAATTTAAAAAATTTATAATGCGAGGTAATGTTCTGGATATGGCTACAGGAATTGTTATCGGTGCTGCTTTTGGAACAATCATAAATTCCTTTGTCAAAGATGTTATAATGCCACCTATTGGTCTTCTTTTGGGAGGGGTTGATTTCAGTAACCTATTTATTCTGCTTAAAGCAGGAACAACTCCAGGACCGTATCTCAGTTTAGCTCAAGCTCAGGAAGCCGGTGCTGTTACCTTAAACTATGGTATCTTTATTAATACCATCATCAGCTTTCTAATAATCTCTTTGGCTATCTTTTTGCTTATCCGTCAGGTAAATCGTTTTAAAAAAGAAGAAGAGATTCCTCCTCCTGTAGCCAAGGAATGCCCTTATTGTTTTACTATGATACCCATTAAAGCCAAGCGTTGCCCTAATTGTACTTCTGAGTTAACAATTAAGTAGTAGCAAAAATATAGATCATTTGAATTTTTACCAGAAATCTATATAATAATATTAGAACGAATAATAATATTAGAATGATCTGAGAGAGCGAAATTGCCATAAATTACCTTTTAAGGTCAATGGATGGTGCAGTATCCTAGTTAATACCCTATTCCTGAAGGCGGGCCTAAAAATCCGTCAAGGGCACATCGATGAAGTTCCTGGTGTTGGCTGCCGACGCCCAGTTGGGAGTTGATGCTGGGAGTTAAGGGTTAGGGGCGATCCGTAAAGGCATGCGGGCGTAGACCCCTTTCCCGTGGAGGCTTATATACTCATTTAGAGTATATAAGCGAACCTGCATCTGTTGCAAGATGGGTGCAGTGTAGCCTGCTTTGCGTGGTTCAGGGGGAAGCATTAAAAACTAGGTAAGCATCGAGGTACCCGATGCTATTACTAGAGCTGAAACCTGAACTGCTAAAGAAGCTAAGGAATGGTGTGTATTTGAAGGAAAACTTCTAGGCTGTCGGCCATAAGCCGGATATACCAGGGATTAAAGTGTGGTCTAAGTGGCAATCCAGTCCTATATTGGGTGACCGTATAGCTGGAATATGAAAGGGAAACCGCCTGACTGGTAACAGCGGGTTATTCCAGGGGAAAACCTACTGGACCTAAGCCGCAACATTGACCTGGTATATCACCATCCATATTCAGGTAAACTTTATCTTATAATATCTTATAGTATCTGAATTTCATAAAAATTCCGATACTATTCGATACTATAAGATATTCTTTCTTAAATTGGGAATAATATATTTGGCACTTTCCCTATTTTTAAAATAAAATTTACTATACTATATACTAAACACTGTATATTCAATACTAATAAGAGAGGAGTTTCAGGGGCGAAGTCCCCTGAATATCTTGAAAAACTTTAAAGAAAGCTTATTTAGTGCCTTTTTGACTTTTATATTAACAATAGCAGCTACTCTGCTTTCTTACAGCTGGATTGAATCGATCTCCTTTTTCCCATCGATTATCATACTTACTATTATTATCTCCATTGGTATTGTTGGTGATATGATTGGTTTTGCAGCTGCTGCAGCGGAAGAAGAATCCTTTCATGCCAAGGCAGCAAAAAAAGTCTTTGGAGCCAAAAAAGGGCTCTTTTTGGTTAAGAATGCCAGTCGGGTAGCAAATATTATGGGTGATGTTGTGGGAGATATCTGTGGCATTTTAAGTGGATCGCTGGGAACAATTATCGTCATTAAAATAGCAAGTACCTGGCGAGCTCCCAAAAGTGTGCTCGATTTACTAGTACTCAGTCTTATTGCTTCCGTTACAGTAGGTGGAAAATCTTTGTTAAAGAGTTACGGAATTAAGAAGGCAAATGAAATAATTTTATTAGTAGGTAAAATCTTAACAAGTCCGGAACTGATAAAACAATTCTTTAAAAAAATTTAACTTTTTAATATTGGTTAATTATCTGATTCTTAAAAAAGTTATCCCTAACAATTTAGTCTACTCCATAAATTCAAAAACCCTGAACCAGAGGGGAGGTCAGGGTTTTTGAATTCGCCTTGAATCTGTGATTTATCTGAGCTGGTTAGGTGAATAACCAGTTAGAAGTCTATTGTTATTATTTCTTCTTTTTTTCGGTCTCTTTTGTTTTCTTGCCACAGCCTTTGGCCATTTTGGGCACCTCTTTTCTTAACTTATTATTAATAGGGACCTTAACGCTTGTCTTTTTATCTACCAATATTTATCTTTTCAACCTTACTATCTTATACCTTTAAATAAATATTTTGTCAATAGATTTTTTTATATTATGAGTAGAAATTTTAAATAAATTTATTATATCAAACTAGTACCTCGTCTGCTAGCCCGAGAGAATAAAATACTCTGTAAAACACCAAAGATAGTTATAAAGTACTTGGACAGGTTATGGAAAAATGATTAATAAAAAAAGAAGAAAGGAACTCTTCTTTCAAGAAGAATTCCTTTCTCTAAATTATTTACAGGATAAAAGATACTAATCGTTTCGCCCTATTCTATTATTCTATTAGATTATCTCCAGGTATCTCCGAATCCCACTTCTTCTAACCACCAGGTGGGGTAGCCTACTGCGTCAAGAGCATTCACATATCCGTCGTCGTATTTAGCCACTAATTCATCGGCTAATTTCCACCATCTCTCTACCGCTCTATTAGCACAATCGTTAGAATAATTGGTCAGGTATTTTACCGCTAAATTTGGATCTTGCTTATAAAGCTCCAGGGCTGCCATTTCAACTGCTGGTTGCATGGCAAAGAAATCATCCTCCAATTCCTGCTGAACTGCCTTTATATCTTCAATCATATAAGAATATTTAAGGTCTGCCCAATTAGATACAAAGTTAAATGCCCACCAGGCAAAATTACGATCAAATATATCTCTTCTTCCCTC
>JAGPKD010000135.1 GCA_018054125.1 Candidatus Oleihabitans oleiphilus
GCTGGAGTATTATGAGTTATTTACTAAATTTTACCGGGGAAGTGGTATTGAATATAGTCCAGTAAAGATTAATGGTAGATCATCTTTTGAAGAGAAGAAAAGTTTAGAACATAAGAAGAAAAGAATGGCCTTCCCCTTGATTATCATAACTGCAAAGCAATTTCGATATTCTTAAATAAACCAAAATAGATATGAAAGATAAAATATTGAAGAGGTTACTATTACTGAATTATCAATATTAGATTTGATCTTAAATCAGGGGTTCTCAAGGGGAAGAATTCACCTTGAATATCGTAATTGCAAAGCAATTTCGATATTCTTAAATATATAGTAATAAATAGCAATGCAGAAACCCTCTCTCTAATCCTCTCCCTTAGAAGGGAGAGGGGAGGGTGAGGGTGAATATGGTATACCGTATTACGTATAGCGTATATCGTTTAAATACAGTTGCTAGTCGGAAGTTATTTCAGGGGATCTCAAGGGGAAGAATTCCCCTTGAATATCTTGTTTATAAAACAAGATAGCATTTTCTTGAATTGTATTCTCTTGGAGGGGTTTCAGGGGATACTTCCCCTGAATATCTCGTTAATATGAAAAGGGAGGTTTTTAATCATTATGTATCTGGTATTATTCATGGCAATGACCATCTCGGGATTGACTATTGCCCGTGGGGTCTATCTCTTAATAAAAAAAGATAATAGTAATTTAAAAAGAATTAGAAAATTAGTGAAAGTTTCGGTAGCAGCCTATCTTATTTTAGTAGCTGGATTTATCTTTTTCTTTATACCTAATGTGGCCAGAGCTCAATCTAATTCGGATTCCTCATCGGGAATGGGTTTTTTGGCCGCTGCCCTTTCTACCGGTCTGGCTACTATAGGGGCTGGTTATGCAGTAGGTGCGGTAGGCTCCTCAGCTCTAGGTGCTGTTTCTGAAGATCCTAATGTGCTGGGAAAAACCCTGATCTTTGTGGGTTTAGCAGAAGGTATTGCTATTTATGGCTTAATTGTTTCTATTATGATATTGGGGAGATTATAGACTAAAGAGGTTCCTATGAAGATCTTTTTAATTAGTGATAATACCCATACCCTGGCTGGCCTGAGATTAGCAGGAATAGAAGGAGTGGTAGTGCACGAAAGAGAAGAAATATTAAAAGAATTAGAAAAGGTGAAAGAAGAGAAAGAGGTAGGCATTTTGCTTATTACTGAATTGTTGGCGGAAAGGGTCCAGCCAGAAATTAATGACCTGAAATTAGCGAGAAATATGCCTATTATTGTTGAAATTCCAGATCGACATGGTACCAGGCGTCCCTCTGACTTTCTCACCAGATATATCAGGAAATCCATAGGTCTTAAGATTTGAGGTGAGCTTATTCATGTCTAATACTATAGAAGATAAAATTTCTCTTTTTAGCAAAGTTATTATGGAGAAGATAGATCTTGATTTTCAGAAAAAACAAGAAAAATTAATAGAACATCATGAGAACAGATTGAAGGCTATTACTAATGAGCAGGAAGAGAAAAGAAAGATAACTATAGAAAAAGTTATTAAGGATGCCCAAAGCAGAAAACAACGAATTATTTTAAAGACCAAATCAGAGATGCGTCTGGCAGTGTTGAAAAAAAGACAGGAATTTAAAGAGAGAATATCCCGGGAAGTAGAAAAAAAAGTCAGAGCTTTTATTGATACTGATGAATATGCTGATTTTTTGAAAGAGGCAATAGAGAAGGTATTATTACGCTTTCCTAAAGAACAATTTGCTTATTTTAAATTTAGCAGCAGTGATCTTAAAAATAGAGCAGAAATAATTTTGAATACTATCAATTCTCTGCGGGATAAGGATAGCTATCAGCTTGATACTGCCGATAATCTAATAGGTGGTGTTTTTGTAAAAAGTGGAGACGGTCGGTTAGAGATAGACTTCACTATCAATACTATATTAGAAGAGAGTGATAAACTGGTAGGGGAAGTTCTGTCTACCTGGTTAGGTAAGGAGAATTAAGATGGATGGTAAAGGGAAGGTTATTTATATTAATGGCCCAGTAGTAAAAGCAGAACATATGGTAGATTTTAAAGTGCGGGAAATGGTTATGGTTGGTAAGAAAAAGCTTATTGGTGAGGTTATTTCACTGGAGGAAGAGATAGGTACTATACAGGTTTATGAAGATACCACTGGTCTTAGAATTGCCGAAGAGGTGTATAGTGCTGGAAAACCCCTCTCTTTAAGATTAGGGCCTGGAATTATCGGTAATATTTTTGATGGTATTGAAAGACCCCTTTCCAAAATCTATGCAGGAGGAGGGCAATTTATTCCAGAGGGTATTGGTCTTATCTCACTTGATGAAGAGAAATTGTGGAATACTGAAATTACCGTAAAAAAAGGAGACCTTTTAAAATCTGGTGATGTCTTTGCCCATATCCAGGAGACTTCCCTGATTATCCATAAGGCAATGGTTCCACCCGGGATTAAGGGTAAGGTAATAAGGGTAGTAGACAATGGCTATTATACCATCAGCGATACTATCTTAATTCTCTTGGACGAGGAGGGGAATAATTATGAACTTAAGCTGGCTCAAGAATGGCCAGTAAGGCAACCCCGACCAGTTCGGCAAAGATTGCCTCTGGAGAAGTTATTGATAACTGGACAGAGGGTTATTGATACCTTTTTCCCTTTAGCCAAAGGTGGTACTGCTGCTATTCCAGGAGGTTTTGGTACCGGAAAGACTATTACCCAGCACCAGTTAGCTAAATGGAGTGATGCTGATCTGATTGTCTATATTGGTTGTGGTGAACGTGGTAATGAGATGACCGAAGTTCTGGAAGATTTTCCTAAACTAAAAGACCCTAATACTGGAAATCCCTTGCTGGATCGGACTGTACTTATTGCCAATACCTCCAATATGCCAGTGGCAGCCCGAGAAGCCTCTATCTATACTGGTATTACCATTGCTGAATATTTCAGGGATATGGGTTATAATGTAGCTCTTATGGCTGATTCAACTTCTCGATGGGCGGAAGCACTGAGAGAAATATCAGGCCGGTTGGAAGAAATGCCTGCGGAAGAAGGTTATCCTGCCTATCTTGCTTCCCGATTGGCCGCTTTTTATGAGAGGGCAGGGTATTGTAAAAACCTTAATGGTACGGAAGGTTCCATCAGTATAATTGGGGCGGTCTCTCCTGCCGGAGGAGACTTTTCTGAACCAGTAACCAAGTATACCAAGAGAATAGTAGGAACTTTTCTGGCCTTAGATCGAGAACTTGCTCATGCCAGACATTTTCCTTCTATTAATTGGCTTTTATCTTATAGTAATTATATTTCTATTTTAAGTGATTGGTTTTCCGATAAGGTAGCCTCAGATTTGATGGAAATCAGGTCTAAAATGATGGGGATTCTGCAGGAAGAAAATAAACTAATGGATATTGTGAAATTGGTAGGAGAAGATGTTTTGCCTGATGATCAGAGGATAATATTAGAAATTGCTAAAATCATAAAGGTGGGGTATCTTCAGCAAAATGCCTTCCACCCTCAGGATTTATATACCATCCTACCTAATCAATATAGTATGCTTAAAGTAATTGATAAACTTTATGATCGGGCTTATGCTTGCATA
>JAGPKD010000136.1 GCA_018054125.1 Candidatus Oleihabitans oleiphilus
ATTGGTTTAATCTTATTCTTGATTACTTTAATATTTAATATTATAGCAGAACTTATCAGTCGCCGTTACCGGTTGAAGTTGGGCTTGGGGAGATAAAAAATATGAATAAAAAAGTTAAGCAAAATCTCGGATTTTTATTACTCTTTCTCTGTATTTTAACTACCGTTATTTTTTTAGGCTTGATTTTGTATTTTATCATAATTCGTGGTTTTAGTGTCCTTTCCTATGAATTTTTGACCCAGGTACCCAAAAAATCTATGACCGCCGGAGGAGTAGCTCCAGCAATTGTAGGAACTTTCTACCTGACTTTAGGGGCTATGATTTTTTCCCTTCCCTTGGGAGTAGCCTGTGCCATTTATTTAAGTGAATACAGTCCCCAGAGTTTTATTATAAATATTATTCGGATAAGTATTAATAATTTAGCCGGAGTGCCTTCAGTAGTATTTGGTTTATTTGGATTGGCGGTCTTTGTAAAGTATTTTGGATTTGGTGTTTCCTTGTTATCTGGTTCTTTAACTCTGGGGATTATGGTGCTTCCCAGTATTATTTCGGCAGCTCAGGAAGCACTCACTGCAGTACCTCAATCCTACCGGGAAGCCTCTTTAGCCCTGGGAGCTACTTTATGGGAGACTATCAAAAGGATAGTTTTACCCACGGCCTTTCCTGGAATTTTAACTGGCATAATATTAAGTATTGGTAGAGTTGCTGGTGAAACTGCGCCTATTATGTTTACTGCTGCTACTTTCTACATGAGAGGATACCCCAATTCTATCTTCTCGGAAGTAATGGCTTTACCATATCATATCTATGCCTTAATGACTGAAGGAGTTCACCCGGAAGTGCAAACCAGAATTGCCTATGGTTGTACCTTAATTTTATTAATCTTGGTATTATCAATGTCTACCTTAGCTATCATTCTGAGGCAGAGACAGAGGAGCCGTACTTATTATGGAACTTAACACTAAGATAGAGGTAAAGAATCTCTACTTTTATTATGGACGAAGTCAAGTTTTAAAGGACATTAATCTCGATATTTTTGAAAAAAAAGTAACGGCCATAATTGGTCCTTCTGGTTGTGGAAAAACAACTTTAATTCGCTTGTTTAATAGGATGAATGACCTGATACCAAAAACCAGACTGGAAGGGACCATCTTACTGGATAAAAAAAGTATCTATGACTCCAAAGTAGATGTGGTAGAGATTCGCAGGAGAGTGGGTATGGTTTTTCAAAAACCAAATCCCTTTCCCAAAAGCATTTTTGATAATATCAGTTATGGATTAGAAATAAATGGCGTTACCGATAGAAGAAAGAGAGAGGAAATTGTGATACAATCATTAAAAAAGGCAGCAATATGGGAGGAAGTAAAAGATCGCCTCAAGGAAAGCGCTTTAGGATTATCAGGTGGACAACAACAACGGCTATGTATTGCTCGTTGTCTGGCGGTGGAACCAGAGGTACTATTATTTGATGAACCCTGTGCCAGTCTGGACCCTATTTCTACTCAAAAGATTGAGGAACTGATTAGAGAGCTAAAAAAAGAGTATACTATTGTTATTGTAACTCACAACATGCAACAAGCAGCCCGGGTATCGGATTTTACTGCCTTTTTATACTTAGGGGAATTAATTGAGTATGGAGAGACTGAAAAACTTTTTACTGTTCCCCAAAATAAAATGACTGAAGCTTATCTTACTGGTAAATTTGGATAAATTAAATATCGAAATTTTTTCAAAAATTCGATATTCTAAGATAAATAAGAAAAAAATGTCATTGCGAGCCTGCCCTTAAACTAATGTTTAGGGGCAGAGCGTGGCAATCTCATACCATTATTGCTCGCATATTTACTCTGAGAACTGTAAACTTTTAATTGACAACTTTTATAATACTGCGGGTATAAATGAATGAGATTGCTTCGTCGCTTCGCTCCTCGCAATGACAAAATGGTATAGGTATACCGTATTAGGTATAAGGTATACCGAATTTTATGTTGTGTCTATAGTCTATTGAAACTGAATAGAGTAATGCTTATCACCATATTCCTCTCCCTTAGAAGGGAGAGGTAAGGTGAGGGTGAATAAATTATTACCTTGAATGTATTTCAGGGGATCTCAAGGGGAATTCTTCCCCTTGAATAATGGAATTTCCCAGAAATTTCATTATTCTTAAATATACCAAGAAATATATTAAAGATAAAATAGGAAAGAGATTACTATTACAAAATTAATTATTAAATTTTTATCTTGTTTCAGGGGATTTCAAGGGGGATTCTTCCCCTTGAATGTATTGGAAATATGTTAACTATTAATAAGCAATAAGAGGAAAAGCAATGTTAGAAGAACGTATTAGATTGTTGAAGCGGGAATTAATAGAATATGCTACTCTTTGTGAGTCTATGGTGGAAAAAGTAATTAAAGGGCTTTTAGAAAAAGAGAAAGACTATCTACTGGAAGTGATAGAAAAGGATGAACCGAAAACAGATAGGTATGATCTGAATCTGGATGAAAAATGTATCCAGCTTTTGGCCCAATTTCAGCCCATGGCTATTGATTTAAGGACAATTTTGATGATGTTGGAAATTAACAGAGATTTAGAAAGAATTGGAGATCTTTCTGTAGATATGTCCAAAAGTGTGCTTTTTCTTATTGAGAAACCCCTGGTTAAACCATATATTGATATTCCCAGAATGGCTGAAATTGTCCAGGGCATGATTAAAGGAAGTGTAGAGGCCTTTATTGAAAACGATGCTCAGCTTGCTCGGGAGGTATTTCAAAGAGACAAGATAGTTAATGGCTTAAGAGACCAGATCATCAGAGAACTTATAACTTTTATGAGTTCCGATCCTGCTACGATAGAACGATCTTTCCATTTAATTTCCCTGGCCTTGGATTTAGAACGGATAGGAGATCATTCTACTAATATTTGTGAAGATGTAGTTTTTATGGTAGAGGGCGAAGTTATCAAACATCAGTACCAGTATGATCAGAATAAAGAATAAGGGTAAGACATCAAAAACAAGATATTCAAGGGGGAATCCTTCCCCTTGACAACCCCTGAAAGAACAATACAATTCAAGAAAATGCTATCTTGTTTTGCAAACAAGATATTCAAGGGGAATCCTTCCCCTCTAAAAGAGGGGTGTCCCGAAGGGACGGGGTGTTTACCTTGAAGACCTTATATCTTCAATACTTCTAATAAACTTTCTTTAACCCTTTCTTTGGGGTAAATAAAGCGATTTTTTATTGGTTTATTTCCTAAGTCTTGCAGCATAGCAGGAATAGCTAAACCAGTATATTCACTCAACATCTGTAATAAAATAAGTTCATCTTTATTATGCACCAAGTTTTCACCTAACAATGAAGTTAGTACCGCTCGATTGAATTTAAAAGGGGTAGCAGTAGCATCAAGGACTGTTTTAGTTTTTGATTTGCTTGCATTTTGATAGTCTGAAAATACATTTATTCCTACTGCGGTATGCGGGTCAACCAGATAATGATAATTATGATAGACTGATTTAATAGTAGCTAATGTTTCATTTTCATCAGCATAACCGGCATAAATTATTTCTCTCATCTT
>JAGPKD010000137.1 GCA_018054125.1 Candidatus Oleihabitans oleiphilus
CTACTGGATGGTCCGTAATTATCGGGAAGGATATAATCTCTTTGCTTGTAATGGGATACTGTTCAACCACGAGAGTCCCAGGAGGGGGGAGACTTTTGTAACCAGGAAAATTACCCGGGGAGTGGCAAGGATTATAGCAGGGAAAGATAAAAAATTATATCTGGGTAATTTAGAAGCCAAGAGAGACTGGGGATATGCCCCTGATTATGTGGAGGCGATGTGGTTGATGTTACAACAAGATAAACCTTGTGATTATGTTATTGGGACAGGAGAGACCCATTCAGTTAAAGAATTTTTAGAAGAGGTCTTTAATTATGTGGGATTAGACTGGAAGGAATACGTGGAGATAGACCCTCGTTATTTCAGACCTACTGAGGTAGAGCTTTTACTAGCGGATTCTTCAAAAGCCAGAAAAGAGCTGAACTGGAGTCCGAGAATAAATTTTAGGGAGCTGGTCAAGATAATGGTAGATAGTGATATGGAATTAATTGGATTGGAATCACCAGGTGAAGGAAAGAGGATTTTAAAGCAAAAGGGAATTGGCTGGACGGAGAATCATTTGACCATTGGGTAGAGATTGCCACGCTCCCTATGGGAGCTCGCCATGACAGAGGATGATGTAGATTCCTGCTTTCGCAGGAATGACATAAAGAGAGCAGGAATAACAGAAAAAAACGAGAATGACATAAGTATGTACGAGAATGATAGAAGATAGGATAGATGGAGAGGAGTGGAGAATGAGTTTTTGGGAAGATAAGAGGGTAATTGTGACTGGAGGGGCAGGATTTTTAGGTTCTTATGTTGTGGAGAAGTTAAAAGAAAGAGGCTGTAAAGATATTTTTGTCCCTCGAAGAAAGGAGTATGACTTAACCAAAGAACAAGATGTGGTTAGATTATATAAGGATTTTCCGGCAGACATTGTTATTCATTTGGCAGCGGTAGTGGGAGGTATTGGAGCTAATCGAGAGAATCCCGGGAAGTTCTTTTATGATAATTTGGTGATGGGGGCAATGCTGATAGAATATGCCCGACAAAATAATATCAGCAAATTTGTGGCTATTGGAACCATTTGTGCCTATCCTAAATTTACTCCTGTTCCTTTTAAAGAAGAAAATTTATGGGATGGATATCCAGAAGAGACCAATGCCCCTTATGGATTGGCTAAGAAGATGATGCTGGTTCAGTCTCAAGCCTATAGGGCTCAGTATGGTTTTAACTCTATTTTTTTACTCCCCTTAAATTTGTATGGTCCCAGAGATAATTTTAATCCTTCCAGTTCTCACGTGATTCCAGCTTTGATAAAAAAGTTTACTGAAGCGGTTGAGGGGAGGGAAGATAAGGTTATTTGCTGGGGAACAGGCAAACCAACTCGTGGTTTTTTGTATGTAGAAGATGCTGCAGATGGAATTTTGCTTGCTACTGAAAAATATAACAAGAGTGACCCTGTAAATTTGGGTAGCGATCTGGAAATATCCATAAGTGATTTGGCTCGGCTTATTGCTGAGCTTACTGGATTTAAGGGAGATATAATATGGGATACTTCTAAACCTGATGGTCAACTAAGGAGGAAGTTAGACACCAGTAGAGCTGAGCGAGAATTTGGCTTTAAAGCAAGGATGGATTTTAAAGAAGGATTAAAAAGAACCATTGAATGGTATAGAAATAATAGTAAAAATAAATAATAAAGCTAAAAATAAGAAAGATGTTTGGAAAGGTTAAATTTTCTTAATTGAAGAAGAAGATATTAGTTATTGAACAGCATTTTTACCCTGAAGTAGCTGCTACCGGGCAATTACTCCTTGATTTATGTGAAGATTTGGTAAAGGCAGGTTATCAGGTTAAGGTTATTACCGGAAATCCTACCGAAATATATCAATATCGTAATTATAAGAAAATAAATGTACCAAGGAAGGAAATTTATAAAGGGATAGAAATAGTTCGTCTTAAAAATACCACCTTGAGTAAATATAGTATGACTGGCAGAGTTATAAACTATATAACTTTCCATTTCTCAATTTTTTTTCATATCATTTTTTCCCAGAGGGCTGATTTAGTATTAGTCTTATCCAATCCTCCTTTTATTGCTTTTCATGGATTGATTTTAAAATTATTTAAGAATTGCAAGGTTATTTATAATGTGCAGGATTTATTTCCCGATTTAGCAGTGGAATTTGGAAAATTAAGGAATAAACCTTTTATTATCGTCTTGAAAGCTTTGTCTAGATATATTATTAGAAGAATGGATAAGGTAGTAACAGTGGGTGAATTCATGGAGAAGAAAATAAAAGAGGAAATTTTAAATGATACAGATAATCATCATGTTATGACTATACATAATTGGGCAGATGGTAAGAAGATAAAAGTAATAGAAGAAAATGATGAAGATAATTATTTAAGAAAAGAATGGGGTTTGGAAAATAAATTTGTAGTTTTATATTCTGGTAATATTGGGTATCTTCATGAATTTGATACTATAATTTCTGCTGCTAAAAACGTGCAAAATATAGGATATAATGATATTGTCTTTGTTTTTATAGGCGAAGGAATTAAAAAAGAATATATTAGGAAAAAGGCTGAAGAGAGAGGGTTAAATAATATTTTATTTTTCCCTTATCAACCACGTGAGATACTTACTTATAGTTTAGGAATAGCCAATGTTTCTTTGGTAACTCTCGAAAAGGGTTTTGAAGGGATGGTAGTTCCCAGCAAGATATATGGCATTTTGGCCAGCGGTAGACCAGTGATTGCTATAGTGGGGGGAGAAAGTGAAATTACTGAAATTATAAGAAAAGGAAAATGCGGGAAAGTTATAGAGATTGGTGATGGAGAGATTTTGGCAGAAACTATAATCGAATACTATAAAAATCCTCAAAAATGTAGAGAAGAGGGAATAAAGGGTAGGAAATATTTTGAGCAAAATTTTGATAGGAAAATTGCTACCAGAAAATATATTGAAGTAATTGAAGAAGTGTTGGAATCTTAAAGGTTAATATAAAAAAAGAAAGAAAAGGAAGGGGAAAAGGGGATAAGCAACTTTTTTGATTTAAAAAGTAGCGAGTCCCCTTTTATTATGATATGAATGGAAGGCAGTTAACGGGATAGACCTACTTCGGCTTTTATCCCGGCCAATTCTTTCTGAACCTCTGAGAGGTGTAGAGAATAGTATTCTCTATTTTGCTGATTTAGGGTAGTGAGGGTATGGTGTATCTCTTTGGTATTCTCCAGGATTTGCCGATAACCCTCTTTCTGGGCTACTACGATCTCTTGCATAAATTTATCAATACGAAAGATGAGGAGTATCGATAAGGCGATAGGGAAGCCTTGATTGGCAATGAGGTCTAATAGTGTTTTTATTTCCATGTAATTTTCTCCTTTCTGGCAATTAATAAGTAATAAGTAATAAGTAATAAGTAATAAGTGATGAGTAATGAGTAAAAAGTAAAAAGTAATTAGACATAGTAGTTCTGTTAACTAAGGTAGGATAGTTAGGAGATGGCCACGCCTGCCCCTAAACTAATGTTTAGAGGCAGGCTCGCCATGACTAACCTTACTTCCCCCTCACCTTAATCC
>JAGPKD010000138.1:0-2158 GCA_018054125.1 Candidatus Oleihabitans oleiphilus
TAATTTGTATCCCCAGTTTCATGTCAAGTTGAGTAAAAATAATAACACCAAACAAACATTTGAAAAACAGGTATAGGCAATGGAGAATTTAATGGTAGTTTATGAAGCACTACCTTTTTTATTGCAGGGAATTATCACGACCTTAGGCTTGGTGCTAAGTGCACTATTTTTGGGGTTCATTATCGGGGTACCCCTGGCTATAGGACAGGTCTTTGCTTCTTCCTGGATAAAAAAAATTATTGCTATTTACGTCTGGTTTTTTCGAGGATTACCAATACTGGTATTGTTATTTCTCTTCTATTATGGTTTATTTACTATTATTGGTTTAAATTTATCTGCTTTTATGGCTGCTGTACTGGTATTAGGTTTGCGTAGTTCTGCCTATCAGTCCCAGATTTTTAGAGGAAGTATCCAGTCTCTAGGAAAGGGACAACTAATGGCTGCCTATTCTCTGGGTATGAGCAAAGGGAAGGCTATCTGGAATATTATTTTGCCCCAGGCCTTGCGAATTTCTATCCCAGGTTGGTCTAATGAATATCCAGCTATGCTTACCGAGTCAGCCATAACCTACGCTATAGGGGTAATGGAAATACTTACCAGAGGTAATTTTATTGCCTCCCGAACTTACCGTCCTATGCCTATTTACCTGACCTGTGCCATTATTTTTCTCCTATTATCTTATTCAGGAATGAAACTATTACATCTCTTAGAAGAAAAAGTCAGGATGCCAGGATTTGAAAAATAAAAGGAACAGAAAATGCCAAAAAACAAAGAATTAATCTTACAAGTTAAAGATATTCATAAATCATTTGGGAATAAAGAGGTTTTAAAGGGAATTTCCTTTGAGGTACATAAGGGAGAAACAAAAGTAATTATCGGACCCTCAGGGATGGGTAAAAGTACCCTTTTGAGGTGCATCAATCAATTAACTATTCCCGATAAAGGGACTATCTGGTTAAGAGGCCAGGAAGTAAATCATCATAATGCCCGGCAGATTAATCAATTTCGTCAAAAAATTGGCATGGTTTTTCAAGATTTTAATTTATTTGACCATCTCAATGCAGTGAGTAATGTGGAGATTGCCTTAATTAAGGTGAAAGGAATGAAAAAACAGGAAGCCCGAGATAAAGCTATGTTTGAGTTGAAAAAAGTAGGCTTAGAAAAACAGGCTTTTTTATACCCGGCAGAGTTATCAGGAGGACAAAAACAGCGTGTTTCTATCGCCAGGGCTTTGGCTATGGACCCTGAAGTAATGCTATTCGATGAGCCAACCTCAGCACTTGATCCAGAATTAATTGGTGAGGTCCTGGGTGTTATGCAGAAATTGGCTCAAGAAGGTATGACTATGGTGGTAGTAACCCATGAGATGGGTTTTGCTCGTTCGGTAGCTGATGAAATTATTTTTCTAGAAAGGGGAAGAATCTTGGAAAGTGGCCCACCGGAAAAGTTGTTTTATCAACCTGAATATGAACGAACCAGGAAATTTTTGTTCAAATTAACTGAATTATATGGGGATATAAATGGGTATCATAAACGATGATTAACTGGCAATTTTTTCTGGAAATACTGTTTCCTGCCCTACAGGAAGGATTTTTGATGACCATAAAATTAGTCTGCTGGTCAATCCCAATAGGGTTAGTAGTTGGGATTATAGTAGCAGTGGGTCGAGTGTATGGGAATATTATAGTATCTTTTTTTTGTAGGGCTTATATTGTGTTTTTCAGAGGGACTCCACTTCTAATTCAACTATTTATCCTCTATTATGGGCTTCCCTCCTTAGGAATTTATTTATCACCCTTTGTGGCTTCAGTTATCGGATTTATCCTCTGCAGCAGTGCCTATCATGCCGAATATATTCGAGGAGCCATTCAGTCAGTAAAGAGTGGACAGATACTGGCGGCTCAAGCCCTGGGAATGAGTAAAATAAATGCTGTTTTAAATATCGTCTTACCACAGGCTCTGCGTAGGGCAATTCCCGGTTGTTCTAATGAGATTATCTACCTGATAAAATATTCTTCCCTGGCTTTTATGGTGACCTGTATTGAATTAACCGGAGCAGGGAAAATTGTTGCTTCCCGATATTTTGCCTATACAGAAGTTTTTTTAGTAATTGGAGTAATTTATTTAGCCCTGGTTTCCTTGGTAAGCAAACTTTTAA
>JAGPKD010000138.1:2258-3527 GCA_018054125.1 Candidatus Oleihabitans oleiphilus
AAGAATATCCTAATCTGGTTATCTCTCGTAGTTTTTCCAAAAATTTTGGCTTAGCAGGTTTTAGATTAGGTTTTGCCGTTTCCTCAACAAGGAACATAGCTAAGATAGCTCATTATTGCCAGCATTTTAGAGTAAATAAAATGGCGGAAATGGCAGGCATTAAGGTATTAAAGTATTTAGCTTATTTCCAGGAAATATGGGAAGAAATAGCAAGAGTAAGAGACCAATTTATTAATGGCTTACAGCAGATGGGCATTATGGTATTTCCTTCTCGAGCTAATTTTGTGCTGGCTGATTTTGTTAGTCTGGAAAATACTAAAAAAGTATGGCAGTATTTAAGAAAAGAGGGTGTCTACACCTTTGCTGCCTGGGGGGAAGAGTTTTCAGGTCTTGATGAGCATTATATCCGTTTTACTATCAGCAACCAGCAAGAGATGGACTATGTTTTAACATTACTGGAGAGATTTCAAAAAGAAAATTAAGTCGGGATTTTGCAAATACTATAAAATAATAATAAAATAGAGTTATGCTTAAAGATAGCTTATCTTCCAGAATTGAGTTAAAATTATTAATATTATCCTTGCTGAGTATTTTTTTAATTTTGGTAACAGTAACTTCTTGTGTCTATGCTCAATCCTGGGATGATAGGAGCGAAAAACAGCTAAAAATATTTCAGCTTTCCTATCTATTAGAGCAAGAAGATAGTTTCCCGGCTCAAAATGCTTATTTTAATAATGCACTTTCCTATTTTGAAAACGGGCACTTTGCTCAGGCTATAGGGGAGTTAGAAAAAATTGAATACAGTAATTTATATCTTCCTCTTTACCTAAAGAGCCAATTATTAAAAGGGCAATGTTTTGAGAAACTGCAACGATGGGATTCTGCTCTTAGAGTCTACCAAGACCTTATTACTGAAGTGCCTTTGCTGCAGGATTATGTTATTTATTTGTTAGGGAATTGTTATTTAAATAGTAAAGACACCAGTAATGCCCAACAATCATTTCAAAAACTCATAGAGGAATATCCAGAAAGTGCAATAATCCCCTTAGTTCACTACCAACTGGCCTTACTCTATCTAAATAATAATCAATTGGAGCAATTTTTGAGGGAGGGTCGTTTGGTAGTAGAAATTTCCCAGGAAGAAAAATTAAAAGCAAAAGCTCTCTCTAAAATGAGTGATGTTTTGTGGGAAGAAGGACAATTTCTTGACTCTTTGCTTCTTCTAAAGGAATTAATTGAAAACCGTTATGAGCGAGAGCGAATCTCAAT
>JAGPKD010000139.1 GCA_018054125.1 Candidatus Oleihabitans oleiphilus
TAATCAATATGGAGTTGATGCTACCAGATTGATGATACTGTTTGCCAGTCCTCCTGAACTTGATATGGAATGGAGTGAAAAAGGGATGGAAGGAGCCTCTCGTTTTCTAAATCGAGTTTGGCGGATGATTCGACAATATCGGAGAATATTTCAGGAGAATAATCAATTTAATATCTCTCATAATCGAGTAGCAGAAAAAGATTTTAAATACTTAGAAAGAAAGACACATCAAACTATAAAAAAGGTAACTATGGATATTGAAGAACGCTTTCATTTTAATACAGCCATAAGTGCCATCATGGAATTAGTAAACGAGCTTTATAGTTTTAAGATAAAAGTGATTGAAATGAATGAAAAAGAGAGATTAATCTTGAAAGACACTATAGAGAATATTATTAAGTTACTCAGTCCCATAGTTCCTCACTTTAGTGAAGAGTTGTGGCAGGAGACTGGGCATAATCAGAGCATTTATTTTGAACCCTGGCCCGAGTTTAACCCTCATTTACTGAAAGAGGAAGAAGTTCTAATTGTAGTGCAAATTAACGGTAAGTTACGAGATAAATTGATGGTTGCCTCTGACAGCTCTGAGGAGATTATTCGCAAAAAAGTAATGGAATTACCGAAAATACAAAAATGGATTGCCGGCAAAAAGATTGATAAGATGATATATGTGCCCGGAAAACTGGTCAATATCGTAACTCCTTGAAGAATTAATAATATTTTATAATAAAAATTTTATTTTTTAGGCTGAAAATAACTAAAAATTTTTTATTAATAATTATTTAATAATAGGATTGTTTAAACCCTCTATTTCTGTTAATATAAATTAGAAAATTTTTAAAAATAAAATAGTAAACAATAGTTAAAGTAGATTTCTAGTAAGATTATATAAAGACAAAATTTGAGATGATAATAATTACTGATGACTTTTTATGACTTTAGGAGGAAAATTTAATGGCTTCTTATGGTGATTTAAATTGCTTTACCGGTATAGGTCGTTTAACAAGAGACCCCGAATTAAGATATACCCCTTCTGGTAGAGCTGTTTGCCGATTTGGCCTGGCGATTAACCGTAGTTATAAAAATCAGGACGGAAATAATGTAGAGGATACCCTGTTCATCAATGTCTCTAGCTGGGGAAAGCAGGCTGAATACTGTTCTCAATTTCTAAAAAAAGGAAGAAGGGTGGCCATTAATGGTGAATTAAGGTCCAACAACTGGCAGGATAGAGAAGGGAATAAAAGAGTAACTTTTGAGATTAATGCCAGAAGTATCCAGTTTTTAGATTATTTGAAGGACATGGAAAGCAGAGAGGAAGAGGAATATTCTAAAATGGAACAATACAAAGATAATGCATCAGTTGAGGATAATATAGAAGAAGAAAACATTGTTGAGGATAATACTAACGAAGAGGATATCCCATTTTAATACACCTTAATAACAGTAACTACCTGATAGATTTCTTTTGGTCAGTTTTTATAGACAAAGAAAAAAAGAGATGTTATAATAAACCTTGCTGGTTTAAAGAATACCCAGACAAAATATAGAAGATAAAATATCAAAAAGAATAATAAACGTTATAGGTTGATGTTAATTCAAGGGTTCTCAAAGGGAAGTATTCCCCTTGAATATCGCAATTGCCAAGCAATTTCGATATACTTAAAAAACAATTATCTTAAATAAGTAAAATAAGTAATATCAATATACTAACCCTCTTACTCTAAATCTCTTCCTTCAAGGGAGAGGAGAAGAAGAGGAAGTGAGTATTTTTCTTTATTTCTTAACTGTATTTTACTATATACTCGATACTGAATACTGATAATAGAGGGGTTTCAGGGGATACCTCCCCTGACAAATTATATTGATAATTTAATGAATTTCTGATCTATACAAACTAATATTCTTATTTCTTAATTAGAATTTACTATAAACTCAATACTATTTTTTGAGGGGTTTCAGGGGATACCTCCCCTGACAATATTATGGGCGGATAGCTCAGTTGGGAGAGCACTGGCTTTACAAGCCAGGGGTCACAGGTTCAAGCCCTGTTCCGCCTACCATTGTTTCCCTAAAGAGGGGGTCGTAGTGCAGCTCGGTTTAACACGCCTGCCTGTCACGCAGGAGATCGCGGGTTCAAATCCCGTCGACCCCGCCATTTAAATTTAGTTTTTAAATTTAAAAGATGTTTGCCGAGATAGCTCAGTTGGTAGAGCAGTGGACTGAAAATCCACGTGTCCCCAGTTCAACTCTGGGTCTCGGCACCAGCTATTTAATTTGGCGGAAATAGCTCAGCGGTAGAGCATCGCCTTGCCAAGGCGAGGGTCGCGGGTTCAAATCCCGTTTTCCGCTCCATATTTTAATCAGGCGAGGAGTCCCCGCCTGTAATAATGAATCTGATAAAAGTAACCTACTGTAAAACAGGCAGGTGAAGCCTGAAACAGTAAGCATGGTATCTGTAAAGGCGTGGTATCTAAAAAAAATAGAAAGATAAGATATCAAAACAGATATTAAAAGGTAATAATAAATATTGAACTTTAAAGAACTGGGCGGCATAGCCAAGCGGGAAGGCAGAGGACTGCAAATCCTTTATCCTCGGTTCAAATCCGAGTGCCGCCTCCAATAATCTATAAATAAAATGGGGTGGGCGGTTAGTTCAGTGGAAGAATGCTTCCTTGACGCGGAAGAGGTCACTGGTTCAATCCCAGTACCGCCCACCATTTTTTATAAATATATCCCAAAAATTAATTCCATCTCACCCTAATCTTTTCCCTTAGAAGGAAGAGGTAAGGTGAGGGTGAATATGGTATACCGTATTACGTATAACGTATACCAATTGGTATACAGTTATTGGTATATATATTTTATGCTAATACTATAAACGGTTTTGGTCATTGCGAGCCTGCCTCTAAACATTAGTTTAGGGGCAGGCGTGGCAATCTCATACTATTATACCTGTGTCTTTAGTCTGAAAACTGATAACTGTAAGCCCTCTTGCTATTAATTCTGCGGGTAGAAGTGGATGAGATTGCTTCGTCGCTTCGCTCCTCGCAATGACAAAATGGTATATCGTATTACGTATAAGGTATATCGTTGAAATACAGTTACTAGTCGGAAGTTATTTCAGGGGTTGTCAAGGGGAAGAATTCCCCTTGAATATCGTAATTGCCCAGCAATTTCGATATTCTTAAAAGAACAATTATCTTAAGTAAGTAATATTAAATACTACTAATATGCTAGCACCTTTACTCTAATCCTCTCCCTTAGAAGGGAGAGGGTAGGGTGAGGGTGATGATGAGGGGTTTCAGGGGATACCTCCCCTGAATATCTTGTTTCTAAAACAAGATAGCATTTTCTTGAATTGTGTTTTCTTTGAGGGGTTTCAGGGGATACCTCCCCTGAATATCTTGTTTCTAAAACAAGATAGCATTTTCTTGAATTGTGTTTTCTTTGAGGGGTTTCAGGGGATACATCCCCTGAATATCTTGTTTCTAAAACAAGATAGCATTTTCTTGAATTGTGTTTT
>JAGPKD010000140.1:0-1315 GCA_018054125.1 Candidatus Oleihabitans oleiphilus
GTTATTATGTGGAAGGCTATCAATTAAATGAATTTGTAGGAAGAACAGAGGAGGTCTATGTTGATTTTTGGTTACCCCCCTGCCCTGCTCTTTCTCCAGTAAATAATGAAATTGTGCAGGAAGAAGAACCAGTATTCAAATGGCAATCAATTGCCCTCACTACTTTTCCTTTCAAAAATGTCATTTTTTCCGCTCGAGGAGAATTTCTAGTCCACGACCTGACGGAAGATGAAGAAATCTGGAGAGTTTCACTGGAAGATATAAATGCAACTCAGATTACTTTTAATAAGAATGAGGCAACTAAACCTTTAACCAAAAAGCATCAATATCAATGGCAATTGAAGATTACCGGCTATGATGCAGACAATCAGGCTATCGCTGAATCTATCACCGGAGGGCTTTTCGGATTTCAGGAAAAAGCTGAAGAAATAGAACCTACTGAAGAAGAGGAAAAAGAAGAAGAGGAATTGGTAGCAGGTGGCTTAAATATTAGCGCAGATTTTCTCAGTTATCAAGTTATAGAGGGAGAAGATGTAGTTGAGGCCCGGGATAATGTTAGACTGCGTTATGAGAATATTAATCTTAAAGCAAACTATCTCCAGATTATGCTGGACCGCAATGAATTGATTGCTAAAGAGCAGGTATTGTTCAATATAGGAGACGAAAGTTATTCCTGCCAGGCTTTAAACTATAACTGGAAAACAGATAAAATTATTATGGATGAATTTTCAGGGGAAACAACCGGGGAAAATATCAGGGGAATGGTATATTATGAAGGCGGGAAATTGGAAAATTTCCCCGATACCATTGAAATAGAAAGCGGTTTTTTTACCACCTGTGACCTGGAAAACCCGCACTGGCATATTGAGGCGGAAGAAATTACCATCTATGTTGATGATAAGATTATCGCCAAAAAAGTCTCCTGGTATGAAGGAGACCGTAAAATGTTTACTCTACCCTCTTTTTTGATTTTCCTAAGAGGAAAAAACCAACTCCCTTATATTCCTCAAGTGGGGCAAAGCAGCAGTGAGGGATGGTTCTTAAAAAATCAAATTAATTATGTACAAGATGAGTCCTCTTATGGCAGCCTTTACCTTGATTTGATGCAGAAAAAAGGGCTGGCAGCCGGCATTGAACATACCTTTGAACTGGGAGAGAAAGCAATTGACGACGGAGAGGTAGTTTTATATCTCTATGGTTTGAAAAGAAAGGCAGCCAATATCTATGACTTAGATGCCAGCATAAATTACTGGCAGAATTTTGAGCATGACTTACGACTAAAGGCTAATATTACCTATGACAGTACTATTTATAC
>JAGPKD010000140.1:1325-3505 GCA_018054125.1 Candidatus Oleihabitans oleiphilus
ATATTATCAAGCCTGATTTTTATCTCTATAAAAAATGGGAAGATGCGCTCCTGACCCTAACTGGAAAATATAATTTTAATGTAAAAAGTAGCAGCACTACCAGCACCGGTAATATAAAAATGGTTTATGACAGTACACTTACTGATGATTTAAATTCCCATCTGGTTTTACTATATAATTCCCAGGATTCCACTGACCAGCCTATAGAGCAATGGCTTCGTCCAGAATGGCAATTAAAATATGCCGGGCAGGGTTATACTCTCAGCCTTGTTACTGAAAAATTGTTTGAGTTAGGAATAGGAAATGAGACTACCGCAACAAGTTTGGTAAGCACACTGGATAGAATACCAGAACTTATCTTTGCTAAAAATAGCTCAGAGTTCAGGGATACTGGTATTATTTATAGTATTAATGCCTCAGTTGGTAACTACTATGAAAGTGCCACTGACCAGCAAAATGTTCGGGGAGAATATATCATTAATGTCAATCGTCCATTTAAAATTAGCGATAATATCAGCTTAAATGCTGCTGGTATTTACCGACAGGATGTCTATTTAAGCGGTGAGGCACGCTACCTGCTGGGTGGTAAATTGGATTTAAAAGTGGGCTACCAACCTGAATTTTATGGAAATTTTTCTTATAATTATTATATGAGCGAGGGGCCAACTCCTTTTAATTTTGATGTATTGAGCCCTTTAACTGAGTCTGCCAGTGCCAGTGTGGTATTAAAACCCAGGGATGACCTCCAGCTTAATCTTGCTACCAATTACAATTTTGTCACCGATTCTTTCGGCAGTCTGGGAGCAAGATTGCAGTGGAAACCAAAAGGAGAGCATGATATTTATTTAAGTAGTTATTATGATTTAAATAAAAAAGAATGGAATAAACGAATTGATACTAGAATGTCCCTTAAATTAAGTGAGGAATGGAAACTGAGTTACAGTGGTTCTCTTTATTTTGACGATTTTGATATCAAAAATAGTGTCATTAGCGTGGTAAAAGACCTGCATTGTCGGGAAATCAGTATCAATTATAAGCAGTCTACCAAATCCATCTGGGTTGATTTTAGTATTAAAGCCTTCCCCACTGAGACCATCACCATCGGCGGTTAGTCGGTGGTTAGTTTGCCGTCCCTAGGACACAGTAAGGTAAGTAGTAACTTTAATAATATCAAAATCAGGACCTCCAGTAGAGTCAGATGAAAAGTCATCCACTATTTTATTATAATCTGTCCCAATGGTTAATTCAGGTGGATTACCAATGGAATCATAAGTTTCATCATCATCATTATCTGTAGTTATAATATTCATAAAAATTCTCTCCGGATTACCCAAAGACTCAAGCTCGATATTTACTTGAAAATATTTATCATTTACATTGCCAACAATACTAGTGTAATTACAAGAACTGTTCCACTGTCCAAAACAAAATCCGATATCATCTAATCTGATATAATAAAAACCTTCTTCCCAGTCATCTATATCTTGGGATGGTGGTGATTCGGCATCTTCTTTAGTATTAAAAACGATATAATAATTCCCATCCTCAGTATTAATTTCCCCGTTTTCATTAATATTCACTCTGATAATTAATAATTTCTGCTCTACACCATCAGGTCCATCTGGCCAACGGGCACAGCCATTAATAAAGAAAATTACAAAAACTACTGAAAAAACTAATAATAAATTTCTCAAACTGGGCTTTCTGGGATTTCTAGGCTTTCTGGGCTTTACCCAATTGACCTTTTTCTCCTGGCTTTCCATTTTAATACCCATAATAAATCTCCATTTAAATATTTATAAGTATATAACTCTCGAAATTTCGCTTTATTTGTCCTTTATTCTAACAACACTTTTATTTTTTTTAAGACTTCTGCTATCACATAATCAGGGACTTTATCACAAAATTCTGCTCTTCTGATTTTCCAATCCAAACTTTTTACCTGATCTGATAGAATAGCCCCATTTATTTTTAATCCTTTTGGAAGTATAACTTCAAAAGGATATCCTTTTATTTGGTTTGTAATGGGACATAATATAGCCAGACCAACTTTCTCATTATAAGCTGTTGGAGAAAGGACAATAGCAGGACGTCTCCCAGATTGTTCATGGCCTGCTTGAGGCTGCATATTGATCCAAACTATATCACCCCTTTGGGGAATAAAATCACTAATTATCACC
>JAGPKD010000141.1 GCA_018054125.1 Candidatus Oleihabitans oleiphilus
TTATGAGTGGTTTAAATCCAACGAAAAGGAGGTAATAAAATGACCTATAAATATCAATTGAGTGATGATACTTGGGGAAAAGAAGAAATAAATGCTATATTAGAAGTGAAAACTTCCGGTAAGTTTACGATGGGAGATAGAGTAAAAGCCTTTGAAAAAGCTTTTTCTGAATATTTTGGCTCTAAATATGCTATTATGGTTAATTCTGGTTCTTCTGCCAATCTTGTTCTTATTTCAGCGTTGCTTTATTCTGGTAAAATAAATAAAGGTGATGAAATAATAGTACCTGCTGTTTCTTGGAGCACCACGTACTTTCCTCTCATACAAAATGGTTTAAAAATTAAATTTGTGGATATTGATAGAGAAACTCTTAATATAGATATTTCAAAATTAGAAAGAGCTATTTCAAAAAATACTAAAGCTATTTTTGCTGTCAACTTGTTAGGAAACCCGAATAATTTTGAGCTTTTGTTTGATATCTGTCAAAAATACAATCTCTTATTAATTGAAGATAATTGTGAAGCTTTAGGAGCAAAATATAATAGTAAGTATACAGGAACTTTTGGTATCGCTGGATCCTTTTCATTTTTTTATTCTCATCATATTTGTACGATGGAAGGTGGAATGGTTGCAACAGATGATAAAGAACTTTATGAATATATGCTATCGCTAAGAGCTCACGGATGGACAAGAAATTTACCCAAAGACAGTGAGATCTATCAGAAAAATCCCGATGAATTTTATGAATTATTTAATTTCATACTGCCTGGGTATAATTTAAGACCTTTGGAAATTGAAGCTGCAATAGGAATCGAGCAACTAAAAAAAGTTGATAAAATCATAGAAAACAGAAGGGAAAATGCTCAATATTTTAAGGAAAGATTAGATAATATGCGAATTTATGATACTCAGAAAGAAATTGGAGAAAGTTCTTGGTTTGGTTTTCCTATAATTCTAAAAGAAAAATATCAAGGGAAAAGGGATTTGGTTGTTAATTTCCTTAAGGAAAAGGGGATAGAAGTTAGACCAATAGTAGCAGGTAATTTCCTTAGAAATCCAGTAATTAAATATTTAGATTATGATATATCTGGAAATGTGAAGAATTCTGACTATATTCATGACAATGGTTTCTTTGTAGGGAACCATTCAGTTGTTGATTATGATGGAATAAGTTATTTAATGGATAATTTAGAGGAAATTTCTAAAGAAATGGATAATTTCAAATAGGAGAAATCATTGCATGAAATTGAATAAAATCCTTAGAAGTGATTTTGCCAAAAGTGTTGCTTTCATAACTGGTGGAACTGTTATCGCCCAGATTTTGGGCGCTATTTTTTCCCCAATCATTACTCGAATTTATACTCCAGAAGAATATGGAATATTAACGGTATATACTGCTGTATTAGGATTGATATCAGTAGTAGGTACTTTAAAATACGAAATGGCTATACCAATATGTGAGAACGATGAAAAGGCTGTAAATGTTATGGCTTTGAGTTTTATTGTGTTGATTCTTTTTTCTTTATCAGTAGTTTTTTTATTATTTCTTGGGGGGGAGTCCCTTTTAAGCCTGCTTGATGCTAAAATATTATTCGATTATAAGTATTTAATACCCTTTGGGATTTTCTTTATTGGGTCATATAATATTGTTATGCAGTGGGCTTTTAGAAAGAAAAACTTTAAAGCTATTGCACGAACCAAGCTGTCTCAAAGTATTGTAGGAAATGTAACAAAAATAGGGCTGGGTTTATTAGGTATTGGACCAATAGGATTACTTCTAGGACAGATACTTAAAGATGGAGCTGGAATAACTACGTTGTCAAGACCTTTTGCAAAGGAAGATAAGCATCTACTCAAAAATATTCACAAAGATGCCATCATACATAATGCTAAAAGATACAGAAATTTTCCTATATTTTATGCTCCCGATCAGTTATTAAACGTAGCCGGTCTCCAATTACCTGTTTTTTTTCTAACTTCATTGTACGGTAGTCAAATTGTAGGTTTGTATGGATTAGCTAATGGAATTGTTAATTTACCAATGTCATTAATAGGGAATTCTATAGGTAACGTTTTTTATGGTGAAGTAGCAAGTATTGGAAGGACAAATCCTTATAGAATAAAAGAATTATCACTAAAATTATTTAAAAGGTTAGTTATATTCGGATTGGTACCCCTTTTAGCTTTATTATTTTTTGGACCTTTTCTGTTTTCCTTCGTATTTGGATCAGAATGGTATGAGGCTGGAGTATATGCAAGAATATTATCTTTTGTAGTATATGCAAGATTAATTTTTACTCCTATTAGTGGAGTATACAGCGTTTATGAAAGGCAAAAAACGCAGTTATTTTTGGACCTTTTTCGGGTTATATTAATTTCATTAAGTTTTGTTGTAGCAAGGTCTTTTTCGTTAAATTCATATCTTTATTTGATCTTAAATAGTTCTTCAGTCATCTTGCAGTATTTTATAGGATTTCTATTAGCTCAAAGAATACTAAATCAAGAGATAAAAAAGAAAGAAATGGAGAAATGAAAAGCGTATTGCTAATAATTACCAATTGCAAATTGTACTAGTTTGTTTAATCTTCCATATTGGGAGCTAGTTTTGGTACACTTTTCGATTAGTATTAGCATATGGATTGTGGTTCTGATTTCTTTTCGTGGAAGAAAAATCGACATTAATCCGCTGCATGACAGTGTTGTTGGTTTCAATTCCTCTTCGAGTAGGGAGAATTAGCATAAACTCATCTTTTGAGAGGTTTTTTGTTTCTAATTCTCCTTTGATGCTGTTAACTCAGCGTAGTGATACTGGAGTAACTACTGAACAATTGCACTCTTGTTACCTCCTAAGTCTTTGGATAAGTTGTGGATGTACACCCAACCAAAAGCCACGACGAATTTTGTAAATCTGCATAGACTTATCACAAACAGGGCATTTGTGGTAGGAGAAAGAGAAGAGTTTAGGCTTTTTGAAAGAAGAAAGGCAGAAGGTCTTGTGACAAGATTTGCAGAGAAACTGTTGGGAACCATCGTGAGAATGTCCGTTTTTACAGAAGTTGGAAGAACCACAGTGAGGACATTTGATCATTAGGTATCGCCTCCTTAATAGGGAAGTAGTACCCCTTTTTAGGATTCAACGATATTACCGCACAGTTTCATAGACTTTGCTTAACAGTATTCTCCAAAAACAGGGGGTGACCGCAAAGTTATAATGGTACAGATCAGAAGAGTGAAACGTCCTATCGTAATTTTAAAAAGTTATTAGATAGTATTTATAATGAAAGTATGTGGTTGATTAGTTCAAAAGTTCCTTCCTTAGCATCAAAACATAATTACCACACTTAATTCATTTTCAAAATTTAATATCTCGCGTAGATATATTGATATGGAAGATGAAAATTTAATACCGGGTTGTTGCCACCCGGTTTTTTTGTGCTACAATAAGTATACATGAGTATACTACATACGGGATTTTGGCACAATTCTACTAT
>JAGPKD010000142.1 GCA_018054125.1 Candidatus Oleihabitans oleiphilus
GGTTATTACTAATGGCTGTTTTGAAAGTAGAAGGTCTCAAGAAGCGTTTTGGCAATGTTCAGGCGGTAGATGATGTTTCCTTTGAGGTCAAAGATGGCGAGGTACTGAGTCTGTTGGGACCCAGTGGTTGTGGAAAAACAACAACCTTAAGATGTTTGGCTGGATTTGAAATGCCTGACAGTGGCAAAATTTATCTGGATAATAGAGAAATATCTTTTCTTAATCCCGAGCAACGGGGGATCGGTATGGTTTTTCAAAATTATGCCCTCTGGCCTCATATGACCGTCTATGGGAATTTAGCATTTGGCTTACAGATTAGAAAGCTGGAAAAAAAAGAGATTGAAGAGCGAATTAAAAGAGTACTAAGTATAGTTCGACTTTCAGGCTATGAAGACCGCTATCCCCGTCAACTAAGTGGTGGTCAACAGCAGCGAATTGCCATGGCCAGGGCTCTGATTATTGAGCCAGATATCATGTTACTTGATGAACCTCTTAGTAATTTGGATGCCCAACTGAGAGAAGAAATGCGTTTTGAATTTATTGAATTACAAAGAAAATTAGGAATCACCGCCATCTATGTTACCCATGACCAGGCTGAAGCCATGGTCATCTCCGATAAAATTATTATTCTCAATCAGGGTAGGGTAATTCAAATTGGAACTCCACGGGAAATCTATACTACTCCACAAAATCGCTTTGTAGCTGGATTTATTGCGGTGACTAGTTTCATCAATGGAACGGTAGCTACTTTTGATAAAGATAATCAAGTGATGGTCAAAACTGATGATAATCTTCTTATCCAGGGGTTTAGACCTGGTTTAAAAGTGGGAGACAAAGTATCAGTGGCTATAAGAATAAACACTATTCGCTTTCTTACTGATACGGAAAAGGTAGAGCAAAAAGATAGGAAAAATGTATTTAAAGGAAAGATATTACAGGCTTCCTATCTGGGTGATATTGTTGATTACCGAATTAAGCTGGGCAAATGGGTAGTGCGAACCGATAGCAGTGCTAAAATAAACTATCAGGTTGGCGATGAGGTTGATATCTATCTTCCACCGGAAGAATTGATTATCATTCCGGAAGGAGAATAAGAAGGACCGTCATAATGAAACGTTATGGTAATCTATTTAAAGTTGGTGTACTTTATTCGGTAGCTGGTATAGCTACCCAAATAGTTCTTTTTGCCCAAGAGAACCTTTTTTTAGTAGATACCGGAGATGGTACCTTAAGAGATTTACTTAAACAGAAAATTGATTTAGAAAGCCTAAGGGCAATATTTTTTACCCATGGTCACACTGATCATGTCAGTGGCTTATTTGCTCTACTAGCCCATCTTCGCAATATGGAAAGAAAAAAGAGCATTGAGATAATTTATCCGGAAGGTATTGTTTCAGTTCCTCAGATTATCGAGGCCTTTAAAAATAGTTTCCCTGATTTCCATTATGTCATTGAAAGCCAGCAGATAAAAAATGGTGAGACAATAGAAATAGGGCCTTTAAAGGCAAAGGCATTTCAGATGACCCATTATGCTGCAGTAGGGGTTCATAAGCTTCTTTATCCCGATATTGCCTTTGGCTATCGTTTTTCCTTTCAGGGTGAGTCAATTGCCATTACTGGTGATACTGGCCTATGTGTGGCATTGGAAGAATTAGTGCGAGGGATTGATATAGCCTTAATTGATTCTTCTCTGAACAAAAGCGAAGTAACCGAAGAGAGGCTTTATAAACTCCATCTCTCAGAAGAAAAGGCTCGAGAAATAGGAAAGCTAGCCCGAAAATATATTCCCATTCACTTAAGCCCTTTAAGCCCTTCTAAAAATAAAGATTAATTTTCGATTTTCTTCCTAAAATCTTCCTTAAGAGATAAATTCCCACCTTAATAACTGTGAAAATTCAAAAATATTTTTGAAAAATTTGACTTTTGAAAAAATATATTTTATAATAATAATTAATAAAAATGGAAAGATATTTCCGCAATATGGAAGTAAATCAAATCAATAAAGAAAAAATCAAATCGATTAACAAAGCCCTGGATGTTTTAGAATTCCTCTCTGCTAATGATGGGGAAATAGGTATTGTAGAGATCAGTAACCAATTAAATATGGGTTTAAGTACAGTCCATAGAATACTTGCCACTTTGAAGTCTCGTAATTATATCATCCAGAATCCAAAAACGGCAAAATACAGGTTGGGTATTAAGCTATTTGAATTAGGTTGTGAAGTTCAGAGTACCAAAAACCTAATCAAAATTGTAAGACCCTATTTAAGAGAGTTATCCAAAATAACTAATGAAACTGCTAATGTGGCCATCTTAGAAGATAAAGAGGTAATTTATCTTGATACTATCGAAAGCTCAGAGACCTTGAGAACTGAAATTAGACAAGGAACCAGAACTCCTGCTCATTGCACTGCTTTGGGCAAATGTCTGTTAGCTTTTCTTTCGGATAATGATTTTGGGCAATTATATAGAAGAGATGAACAAATCATTTCTCTTACCCCACAATCTATCTCCTCGTGGAGTGAGTTAAAAAGAGAATTAAACAAAGTGAAGGAACAGGGTTATGCCCTGGATTTAGAAGAATATAAGATTGGTATTCATTGTGTAGGTGTTCCCATTTTTAATGGAAAGAGAGAGGCTATTGCTGCTATTAGTATTACTGGACCGGCCTCCCGTTTTACTGGTGAGAAAATGGAAGAGGCTAAAAATCAATTAGTAATAGTTTCCAAAGATATTTCAAAAGCATTTTATAACATATAAATATAAAGAAAGAGAGGATTTAAAAAAATGGCTCAAAAGAAATCCCGTTTAGATTTTTTAGAGATGAAGAAGAAAGGAGAACAGGTAGCCTGGATAACTGCTTATGATTTTCCCACTGCCTCTTTTGCCGAACAGGCTGGCATGGATATGATCTTGGTTGGTGATTCGCTGGGCATGGTGGTTTTAGGCTATCAAGGAACAGTTCCGGTAACCATGGCAGATTGTATTAGACACTCTCAGGCTGTCCGTCGAGGAGCACCCAATACCTTCTGTATTGGTGATATGCCCTTTCTTTCCTATCAAATTTCCTGTGAAGAGGCAGTCAGAAATGCTGGGCGATTCTTAAAGGAAGCAGATATGGATGCGGTAAAACTGGAAGGTGGTAGGAGAGTCTGTCCCCAGATTAAGGCAATTGCCGAGGCCGGTATCTTGGTTATGGGTCATATTGGGCTTACTCCCCAGAGTTCTGGCCAGTTAGGTGGTTTTAAGGCACAAGGTCGTGAGGCAGCCAGTGCTCGAGAACTAATCAAGGATGCCTTAGCTATTCAGGAAGCTGGAGCCTATGCCCTACTTTTAGAGGCAGTTCCGCCAGAGCTCGCCACCTTTTTAGCTAAAAAGCTTGCCATCCCGGTCTACTCCATCGGTGCTGGAGGTCCTTGTGATGGACAGCTTCTCATCTGTGGAGATATGTTAGGACTCTTCCAGGCCTTTACCCCTAAGTTTG
>JAGPKD010000143.1 GCA_018054125.1 Candidatus Oleihabitans oleiphilus
CAATAAGTTTTCAAAAGAAATTATGGTGAATAAATAGGGTGTTCTATTTTAAGGATATCCTTGACTTTGTAATTAAATAAAAAAAGGTAAAAAAGGGGCACCGGCTACTTTTTTTCAGATATTAATAAATAAGACTACCATACCTGAAAAGTGTCAGAGGGAGGCATGCTGTAGGAACAATAATTTTTTTAAAAACCCATTATTACCCCACTGGCAATATTTTCTGAATGGTTGGAAACACGTTCCAGATTCATTATGATTTCTAAATAGATAGGTCCTGCTTCTGGCCGGCAGATTCCTGCTTTTAGTCGATTATAATGATTTTTTCTCATTTTTTCTTCCAGATTATCAATCTCATTCTCTAAGGAAATGACTTTTTGAGCAAATTCTTTGCTATTTTTTTCTAGAGCTTCAATAGCATAAGAAAAAGAAGCAATGGCTTTTGAAAACATCAGATCTAACTCTTTTTCCGCTGAGTCCGAAAAGGCCATATTGTTTTTTACTTTAAATTCTGATATTTCAACTATATTATTGGCATGGTCAGCCACTCTTTCAATATCGGTAACACTATGAATTAAGATTGCTAAATTTTGGGACTCTTCTTTAGAAAGAGCGTGAGAAGAAATTCTGGTTAAATAATCATCCAGAATATGATGAAGTTCATCAACACTTAATTCTTCGTTTTTTACGGCAATAATTAAATCCTTATCTCCTGAAAACATTACCTTTTGGGATTTTTCTAACATTCCTTTCGCTATATTGGCCATATGCAAAACTTCCTTCTGAGCCTGAAAAAGAGCCAAACTGGGAATATTTAGTATCTTATACTCTAAAAATTTTATTCCTCTATCGATTTCTTCAGCTGGACCAGAAATGATTTTGCTGGCCATAGCTTCTAAAAAACCAATAAAAGGAACAGCGGATAAAGAAATTATAATATTAAATAAAGTGTGGGCATTGGCAATCTGACGACCTAAATCACTGCTGGTTAAGGCAATAAGATTACTAAAAGGTAGAAGGAAAAAGGTGAAAATCGTTACTCCTAGAATATTTACTGTAAATTGGGCTACAGAGAGGCGTTTGGCAGACTTACAGGAGGTCAAAGAAGCTAACAGTCCAGTAATACAAGTACCAATGTTGGCTCCCATAATTAAGGTGATAGCGGCTGGCAACGTTAATACTCCTTCCATACCCATAGCAATAACCAAACCTGAGGTGACTGAACTGGATTGAACAATAGCAGTAAATAAAGTTCCGGCTAGAATACCCACAATAGCATTCTGGCTGAAATGATTAAGAATAGTTATAAAAGAAGGAATTTCTTGGATGGCTTGAGCTCCTTGAGACATAGTCTCCATCCCCAAAAATAGGATTCCGAATCCCAGGATAATTTGGCCTATGTTTTGTATGCTTTTTTTCCTGGAAAAGAAAAGCAGGATACAACCCAAAATAATAAAAGCAAAATAATATAAACCGATTTTAAAAGCCACAATTTGAGCAGTGATCGTTGTGCCAATCTTTGCTCCCAGCATGACTCCTATTGACTGTTCTAAATTTACCAAACCGGCATTTAAAAGACCAATAAGAGTGACTACGGTAATACTTGAACTTTGAATGATAGCGGTAATAAAAGCTCCAAATCCAACTGCTCTAATTGCGCTACTGGTCATTTTATTTAAGATATTCTTAAGCTCTTTCAAAAAAATTTTCTTCAGTCCATCGCTTAAGACAAAAAGACCATATATAAATAGGGCTAGTCCACCCAAGAGATTGAAAACAATAAAACTCATATGATGACTATACTCCATTGTTTATGCTATCGTTATTAATATATTGATATTAACACTTTCCAGAGAATTGGACAAATGCAAATTTAAAGGTTTTTTACAAAGTCATAGCTGTAGGATTAATAGCAAGGGGGTTTTAAGTTATCAGTCTTCATTTTATAGAAGAGAAAGTAGGTCTAAAGGGATGAGGAATAATTATAGATGGTGTATAATAAATATATCTAACGACATATAACAAAATAATATAAAAAAATATCAGAAGGGAGGAATCTAAGATGAAAATAAGTGCCAGAAATGTACTCAAGGGCAAGGTCAAGGCCATTACCGAAGGAGCGGTAAACGATGAGGTAATTATCGAATTACCAAATGGCCTGGAGATTACTTCTGTTATTACTAAAAAATCAGTAGAAAATCTGGGTCTGGAAGAAGGGAAAGAAGTCTATGCCGTGATTAAAGCCAGTAATGTCATGATAGCTACCGAAGATTAAATAACTTCTAGGTTAAGGCGTGAGGTTGACAAAATATATTTAGCCTTTATACTTTACAAGTAGATATTAAACAGATAAAATATAGAGCAATAAAATTGCGATAAATTTAAGACCGCAATCTCTTCGATTTACCTGGTCTAAAGAAGATATCCTTCTATGACCGGTAAACGCAAGACAAAGAAGAGTCTTAAGGGCTGGAATAGAAATGTTCCTGCCTCCCGTATTTGGAAAGGAGAGAAGAATGAAGTTAATCACAAAAGCAGTGCTTTTTTAAAGATACTGATTCATTAATTAAGATGAGTAAGTATTAAAAAGGCGCTGCTTTTTTATTTGTGCCTGATTCTTACCGGCAAAGGGGAACGCTAAAAATATCTATGGAAATATGAAAATATTTAATAAGGGTCAATAATAGTAAGATGAAAACAAAGATTGATGGGTTTTATTTAGGTTTTATTATCTTGGGTTTTATAGCAATAATATTTATTCTTCTACCACCTTTAAAAACAATTTTTTACACTCCTGTATCTACCTTAAGAGAGACGGTTTTAGATGCTGAAGTTTATAATTCCATCTCTTTGACCATTATTGCGGCCTTACTAGCTACCGCTAGTGGTTTATTGTTAGGAGTACCTCTGGCCTATCTTCTGGCCAGGCGCCAATTTTGGGGGAAGAGATTACTGGAGGCGGTTATCGATATACCTATTGTCATCCCTCATTCTGCAGCCGGGGTAGCACTCCTTTTTGTATTCGGTAGAAATTATTTTCTGGGGAGAGTTTTTCATAGCTTAGGGATTGACTTTTTTCAGACCTTTTATGGGGTAGTTCTGGCGATGATGTTTGTTAGCATACCCTTTCTTATTGATTCGGCCAAAGAAGGGTTTAAGGCGATTGATATTGAGTTGGAAGAGATCGCTTTCACCTATGGTGCTTCCCCCTGGCAGACCTTCTGGTATATCTCACTACCTTTAGCCATGAAAAGCATCTATTCGGGTTCTATCCTCATGTGGGGCCGGGGAGTAAGTGAGTTTGGAGCGGTCATGATTCTGGCCTATAATGTCTCATTTCTAGGAATAAAGGGCAAGGTACTACCAGTTTTAGTCTCTGACCGTTTCAATTATGGCTTAGATTATGCTCGCCCCATTGCTGCTATAGGACTATTAATCTCTCTGCTCATCTTTATTGTTTTTAGGCTGTTAATAACTAGTAA
>JAGPKD010000144.1 GCA_018054125.1 Candidatus Oleihabitans oleiphilus
GTTGTGGTGTTTCACTAAGTCTAGCCGGTGAAAAAGAGGCCTCCAATAATTGTATTCAAAACAAGTTGATTGATATCCAGCTTTCAGGAGCACAATTTGTCAGTACCGCTTGCCCAGCCTGTTTTAATCAATTCGATTTTGGTCAACTTATTGCCTCTCGAGACTTTCCTCAATTACAAGAAAAACCAATCCCGGTTTTATATGCTATTGAACTTTTAGCTTTAGCTATGGGACGTTCTTTTGAGGAAATCGGCTATAATCTACATCGTGTGAAAGCACCGGTCAAAGAAATGGTATAGGAGGAAAACATGGAAAAAGTAAAAACCACCTGTATTTATTGTGGAACTGGATGCCAATTATGGTTAAAGAGCAAAGATGGAAAAGTAGTAGATACCAAGCCGGTTATGCCTCCTGAATTCAGTCCTGGAAGGGGTAAGTTATGTATCAAAGGATGGAATGTACATGAATTCATAAATCATCCAGATCGCTTGACCGATCCTTTGATTAAAAATAAGAATGGTAATTGGGAGAAGGTAAGCTGGGAAGAAGCAATTGATTATGTAGCAAGTCGTTTTAAGCAAATTATCAGTGAAAATGCAGGAAATAGAAGAGTTATAGGGTGTCTGAGTTCGGCAAAATGTACCAATGAAGAAAATTATGTTATGCAAAAATTTGCCCGTGCTGTCCTGAAGACCAATAATATTGACCATTGTGCTCGTTTATGTCATTCCTCTACTGTAGTCGGTTTAGGTGCAGCCTTTGGTTCAGGTGCCATGACCAACTCTATTGATGAGATTACCGATGCCGAAGTGATTTTTGTTATTGGTTCGAATACCAATGAGCAACACCCCTTAATTGGAGCCAGGATATTAGAGGCATTGAAAAAGGGGGTAAAATTAATTGTGGCTGATCCACGCACCATACCTTTATCAGAATTAGCCGAAGATAATCTGGGGATTGCCCTGCGGCATCGCCCTGGGACTGATGTAGCATTATTAAATGGGATGATGAATGTAATTATTCAGGAAAAGCTTTATGATGAACAGTTTATAACACAACATTGTGAAAATTTTGCTGCCTTTCGAGAAGAAATTTTGAAAATGACGCCCGAAAAAGCATCACAGCTTACTGGTGTACCCCAGGAAAAAATAATACAAGCTGCTCGCATAATTGGTCATGCTGGTACTACCTATTTAGTTTATTCAATGGGTATTACCCAGCATACCAGTGGAGTTGATAATGTAAAGAGCACAGCAAATTTACAGATGCTCTGTGGTAATGTTGGTAAATGGGCAACAGGAGTGAATCCACTGCGAGGTCAGAATAATGTGCAAGGTGCCTGTGATGTAGGTGCTTTATCTAATTTTTATCCAGGATATCAACCAGTGACCAATAGGGAAATTCGAAAAAAGTTTGCCTTGGAATGGGGCATTACCGAGAATGAAATGGATGACCAGATTGGGTTGACTGTAGTGGAAATGATTGATGCTGCATTTCAGGGTAATCTAAAGGCACTTTATGTTATGGGAGAAAATCCCTTAATGAGTGACCCGGACAGTAATCATGTTAGGCAAGCCTTGCAAAAAACATTTTTAATCGTCCAGGATATTTTCATGACTCCCACTGCTGAATTAGCGGATGTCATTTTACCGGCTGCCTCTTTTGCCGAAAAAGAGGGTACCTTTACCAGTACGGAAAGAAGAGTCCAGTTGGTGCGAAAGGCTATTGAGCCTGTTGGTAACAGCAAACCAGATTGGCAGATTATTTCACTTATAGCCAGGGAGATGGGGTATTCTGGATTAAACTATCACCAGAGCAGCGATATTTTAACTGAGATTAACCGTACTACACCCATTTATGGTGGGATTACCTGGGAAAGATTACAACAGAATGAAAAAGGCTTCCAATGGCCCTGTCCTGATATAAATCATCCGGGAACAATTTTTCTACATAAGGATGGGAATTTTTCTCGAGGTAAGGGATATTTTCACCCCGTATCTTTTAAGGAACCAGCTGAGCTTCCTGATAGCGAATATCCTTTTATTCTCACTACCGGGAGGACCCTATGGCATTATCATACCGGAACGATGAGCAGAAGGTCAAAAACACTGAATGAGCGAGTCCCGGAAGGATATGTAGAAATTTCCCAGGAAGATGCAGAAAAGCTACAAATCAATGATCAGGAACTGATTATGGTGTCTACTCGCAGGGGAGAAATTAAAATAAAAGCCAGAGTTACCCATAAGGTCAGTGCAGGATTAATCTTTATTCCCTTCCATTTTGAAGAGGCAGCTGCCAATATCCTGACCAATGCTGCCTTAGATCCAGTGGCAAAAATACCGGAGTATAAAGTTTGTGCTGCCAAAATTGAAAAAATTTATCAGAAAGAAAAATAATAAGAGATAAAATTAGATGAGAAAAAGTGATATAAGAAGCAACTGGAAAACAGAAATGACTCAGTAATAGGGGTAATTAAAATATGAGTTTAAAAGTGGTAGGAATTATAGGAAGTCCCAGGAAGGGAATGAATACTGATACCCTGGTTAGCAGAGCATTGGAGGGAGCCCAATCGGCTGATGCAGAAGTAGAAATAGAAAAAATATACCTCAATGATCTGGATATTATGCCCTGTCAAGCCTGTAATAAATTTCCATCTCCCGATTATTGTTTCTTCCATGACGGTATGGATAGCATCTATAAAATTCTCGAAGTTGCCGATGCCCTGGTGATAGGGGCTCCTGCCTATTTTGGTACTATTAGTGCCCAGCTGAAATTGCTCATTGACCGTTCCAATTGTCTGGCAGAGATGATTACCCTGCCGGAGGGGAAAACAATATTTAAATCCAGGTTACCGAAAAGAAAAAAAGGTATCTTTATCTGGGTGGCCAATATTTCTAAAAATCCAGAACACGCCCTTGTTTCTTTAAGAATCTGGAGTAAATATTTTGCCAATGTCGAACTGTTAGATACCTTAGTAGTAACAGAATCTGATGTTGGGGAGGGCGCTCGAAAACGAGAAGAACTTCTTGAGAAGGCTTTTCAGTCAGGATTATTTTTGGGATAATCATTAGGTTTACTTTAACACGACAGTTCCCTTGATAAAGACAGGTTCTTTCAGTGGTTTGGTGGATTTAATAGAAATAAAAAATATTGTCATCTTGTTTATAGAATTGTATAATAGAGAAAATCCCTACTTGAATGTTTCTTATTTTTTATCTTCAACACCAGCAAAAGGTGTATCTCAGAGGTGGTAAATGCTGCTATTCTCGATTTCCAGGTCTAATTAAATCCTGATAATAAGTTATATTCTCCAAAGAGAAAAGATAGTATTTTTTTGTGACCTAGATTTTCAGATTTACATCATATAAAAGACTAAATTTAAAATATCAGGAGGAATTAAATGTTAAGAAAAAATAAAAATATTTTCATCATTATGATAGCTGTTGGCTTCATAATATTTTTTAACTG
>JAGPKD010000145.1 GCA_018054125.1 Candidatus Oleihabitans oleiphilus
AATATACCCTCACCGTAAGGGTCTTTTATTTCATCATTTTTCAGATGTTCTCTCTGCTGGCAAAAAAGTCTTAATAAAAATACCTTATATTGTGCCAGGGGAAAATGTTCTTTCAGAAAGTTTAATTGTTCACGGGTCATAGTTAGAATTAAGGAAGATTTTTTGATAAGTTGACTGTTAACTTGCTGAGCTCTATGTGTAGTAATATCGATACCGTGCTTTGCTAAACAAAAAACAGCTTCTTTAGCCGGGGAAGTATCTTCAATAGCTGATATACCTGCTGATTCAGCCTGATAGTTTAATCCAGGGAAAAATTCCTCTTTTAGCTCTTGAAACAACGCCTGGGCTATTACACTACGACAGGTATTACCGGTGCATACAAATAGAATAATATGCTCTTTCAACTTCTTCCCCTTAGTTTACTTTTTGGGCTGGCTTTAAAGGCAATAACAACTCTGTCATTCTGAAAATAATCAGGAAAGGTGATAATATCTTTTTTAAAATTTGGATTGCTAGCTATGATCTGATGCACCAACTTTTTTTGTTTATGACCAATTTCTAAGGCTAAAAACCCACCTGTTTTTAAAAAATTTGGAGATTGTCGAATAATTTTCAGATAAAAATCAAGACCCCTTTCTCCTCCTAATAATGCTTCAGGAGGCTCATGAAAACGTATTTCATCAGATAGGGTGTCCCATTCTTCCTTACTAATATAAGGGGGATTGGAGATAATACCATCAAATTCTAGAGATGGTTGCCAATTTGCTATTGGTTGAAAGAGATCCCCTTGATAAAAATCAATCTTTTGCTGACAATGAAATCTTCTAGCATTTTTTTGGGCTAACTCAATAGCCTTTTGAGAAATATCAATAGCAGAAAAGTGAATATTCTTATCTTTACTTTGAAAATGTGAACAGATAGAAATTGGTATTATACCAGAACCAACTCCTATATCCAGCAACCACCACTCTTTCTTTTCTGGTAATGACTCGATCAGTTGAATAACCTTCTCTACCAGTATTTCCGTCTCAGCACGAGGAATAAATACCCCTTTTGCTACTGCAAACTCTAACCCCATAAAATTTTGTAATCCCGTAATATATTGACAAGGAACTCTTTTACTTCTACTTGAAATCCACTTATAATATTGCTTTATTTTTTGCTTAGAAACTGGCAAATCTCTATTTAGAAATAAATCGCTCTTTTCTCTATGCAAAAGATAACTTAAAAGTAATATAGATTCATATTCTGCTCGGTTATTGTCACTTCCCGACAATAAATTTTTACCTTTACTCAGCAGTTCTCCAATATTCTGTTTATTCTTTTCTTTAATTTTATTTTTCAAAGTGAGAACAGACCTCTAAGTTATGTTCTTTCTTTAAAGTGTTCAATAAGGTCAAATAGGTTACCATCAAGTATTTCTTCTAAATTATAAAAACTTACATTAAGGCGATGATCAGTAACACGATTTTGAGGAAAATTATAAGTTCTAATTCGCTCACTACGGTCACCAGTTCCAACCTGCTTTCTTCTTTGTTGCTCAATTTCTTTATTTTTCTCTTGTTGCAAACGATCAAATAAACGAGCTCTTAATATTTTTAGCGCTTTATCCTTATTTTTATGTTGTGATTTTTCATCCTGACAGGTTACTACTATGCCAGTAGGAAGATGAGTAATCCTAATTGCTGAATCAGTAGTATTTACACTTTGGCCTCCGGGTCCGGTGGAACGAAAACGATCAATCTTCAGGTCATTAGGATTGATTTCCATTTCGATCTCTTCAGCTTCCGGCATAATGGCGACAGTTACCGTAGAAGTGTGGATCCTCCCACCCGATTCCGTGATGGGGATTCTCTGAACTCTATGTACTCCACTTTCCTGTTTTAAGGTACCGAAGACATTTTTGCCAGAAATACCAAAGATGATCTCTTTAAAACCACCTATTTCAGTGGGATTGGAATTCATTACTTCTACTTTCCAGTGATTTCTTTCCGCAAAGCGGGAATACATACGAAACAGATCGCTGACAAAAAGAGCTGCTTCCTCCCCACCTGCACCTGCCCTTATCTCTACAATAATATTTTTCTTATTTCTGGGATCCTCAGGATTCATCAATTCCTGCAATGATTCCTTTATTTTATCTTTCCTTTTCTCCAGCAAATCTATCTCTTCTTCGATCATTTCTCTCAATTCAGGATCTTTCTCTTCTTTTCTTAACTGTTCATTTTCTGAAATCTCTTCTTCTATTTTTTTATACTCAATATAAAGCTGAGCCATTCTGGCAATTTCACTATGCCTTTTAGCTAATTTTTGAAATTGTTCTTGATTAGCAATAATTTCCGGTTTAGATAATTGTTGATTTAAATTTTGATATTCTTTTACAATATCTTCTAATTCTTTAAACATATATCTTTACTACTTCCTAAAATACAATTCCCTTCCCCTCTCCCTTGGAGAGAGGATTAGGGTGAGATTGTAGTATATTACTATTTCTTAGAATTTACCATTTTCCAGGGTTTACCACAACTCATTTCTCCTTCAGGACAGGGACCTATCAGGCAGGATGGTCCTGCCGTGGCAAAGATGTGTGGTGCAATTTCTTTTACTATCTTCAACATCTCAATGGCCATTTCTCTTATTTCCCATTGTGCCCTGTTACAGCATCTCAATCTAAAAAAATGAATCAATTCTCTGGCATTAGCAGTAAAAATGATACTGGTAGTAATAGCCTGTGGTAAAATATAGCGCGCATCTTCAGCAGGAATGTCTTTAGCGAGCATTTCTCGATATAAAATAAAACATTGGTTAGCAAGTTCTTGAAATTTCAGTAATAAATCACTATCATTTTTTATTTTCTCTGGTATAACAAACTGCGGTTTTTTCCCCATCCTGGTATATCTTTGACTCTTCTGGGAAAAGGAAGCCAAGCGATGTCTAACCAATTGATGGGAAGTAACTCTGGAAATATCTTCTATACCAAAGGTAAAGGAGGCATGCTCTAATACTGAATAATGTCCTAACTTTATTATTTTGGCTATTATTCTATCTGGTTTTTCCTTACTTATTGACTCTTCTATCTGAGCAATAGATTTTGTGGAATAACAAAGTTTAGCAGCTTGGGCAACTGTCTCCTCAGGATTTTTGGTATAATTTAGCAGTGTAATCTTCATCTTAGTTTTATTTCCTCAAACGTTTTCCAGTTTTTTGGGGGGTCTATTGGTTACCTCATGATGTTGGCGACATCTCGCCTCATAACTTTCTTTAGCACCTATCAGGATAGTAGGGTCATTATAGTCAGCAGGTTTACCATTAACCAGTCTTTGAGTTCGAGTTGCCGGTCTTCCACATACCATACAAATTGCTTGTAACTTATCAACATATTCAGCAATAGCCAGTAAAGCAGGTATGGGACCAAATGGTTCACCCCTAAAATCCTGATCAAGTC
>JAGPKD010000023.1:0-7817 GCA_018054125.1 Candidatus Oleihabitans oleiphilus
AGCTAAATATTCCCGATAATCAAATTCACCAAAATTACTGGTCAATTTTGGCTCTTGTAATAAAACTTTGGCTTTAATTATATCTCCATATTGCAAAGACAAACCTTCACCATATATTTTCAAGAGGACTTTTCCAGAAATATGGTAACTTTCCTTCTGTCCTTGAAAAAGTTGAGTATCGAGTATTACTTCCTGATAGCTATTATTTTGCCTATTCTGGACTTCCTGGACAGCCCCCGTTAAATATCCAGGTTGGTTAGCAAACTGGTAAACATGATTAGCATCTTTAGGGAGCATTTGATAAGAAGTATTTAACATACCAACTATGATAAAAAATAAAAAAATTATAATGCCAGTTACCCGCCAGCTTTTTTTATAAGAGATGAGTATAAGCAAAAAGATAATCAAACACCCTAAAAATAATATCTGATAAGAAAAATAATTAAATAACTTCTGAAGTAATATTCCTGAAATATAACTTATTAATACTAAAAGTAGCGGTCCCTGTAAAAAAGATAATGAATTTTCTTGCTTAATAGACAGTGATTAACTCCTTAATGGCTTCAAATTTCTTTTCTCCAATTCCGGGAACATCTTTAATCTCTTCTATATTACGAAATACACCATTACTTTCTCTATATTCTATGATCCGTTCAGCAAGAACGCTTCCGATACCAGGTAATTCCTCTAATTGGCGAGAAGTAGCATTATTAATATTCAATAAACTACTATTACTTAAATTACTATAATCCTGGGAAACTATAAATTGACCATCAGATTTTATTAGCCCACTCTCTACGTTTTCTGGGATAAAAGGTATGATTACCTTTTGTCCATCATAGAGGGGCGCAGCTAGATTCACTGCATCAAGATTAGCCTTTTCTGTTTCTCCCCCGGCCATTTTTAAAGCATCGATAACCCGTTTTCCGCTGGGTAATTGATAAACACCAGGATGATTTACTGCTCCAGCAATGTGAATAATTAAACTTTCCTCTGTAACAATTGCTTGAGTCTCTGGCATAACTTCCTTATCCTGGCTATTAGCAGGTATTATAGTAATCTTATTTTTTCCCTGAAAGTAGAATTTCCCTCCCAAGGCTATTAATAATATAGCAATTAAAAATAACAAAACAATTTTTTCCTGTCTGGAAAGATTGAACAATGCCTAATTCTCCTTTCTACTCCCCTTTTTTAAAAAATAAGCCTTTGCCTCTCCCACCGTATACAGTGAACCAGTAATACAGATTACCTCTTTTTCTTGAGCAATTCGAAGAGCCTCTCTAATAGCTTCTGGTACCGTATTTGTTTCTATTATCTTCTCTTTACTGATATATTGACTGGCTTCTTTCGCTAATATTTCAGTAGGGGTAGCACGGGGATTATTAGCCATAGTAAGAATTAATTGGTTTACTTGAGGAACAATAATCTTAACAATAGCAGGATAATCCTTATCTTGAAAAACACCTAAAATAGCAATTATTTTTTTATCCGGTATTAATCGCTTTAGATTAAATATAAATTGAGATGCTCCATTGGGATTATGAGCACCATCTAATATAATCATTGGTTCTTCCCTCACAATTTCAAAGCGACCTGGCCACTGGCTATTCTTTACCCCATTGATAATATTATCTTCACTAATCATAAAATCTTTATGATTGATTAACTCTGCCACGGCTATGGCCAAAGAAGTATTTTCAACCTGATATTCACCCGCTAAGGGAACATATATATTATTAAGTTGATTATAAATTCCAGTATAATGAAAAAGGTTACCTTTTAATTCAGAACGAAGCAAAGTAGTTTGGAAATTTTCCCCATAAGTATATAAAGGAGCCTCTTTCTCGCTGGCTATATTTTTGATTACCTCTTCTGCTTCAGGAAACTGTTTGGCACTAACAACAGCAGTATTTTGTTTAATGATAGCCCCTTTTTCCCGAGCAATATCTGATAGGGTATTACCTAATCTATCCATATGATCGAAATCCAGATGGGTAATTACTGATACAATAGGCTTACAAACATTGGTGGCATCAAGCCTACCACCCAGACCAACCTCCATTATAGAAAAATCAACATTCTGTTCATAAAAATAAAGAAAGGCCATAGTAGTAATGACCTCAAAAAAGGTAGGGTGCTGATATCCTTCAGTATTAGCTACTTTATAAATGGCTGGTTTCATCCTTTCCAGCAAAGTACATACCTCTTCTTTAGCAATAAATTCTCCATTTATCATCATCCTTTCTTGAAAATATACTAAATGTGGAGAGGTATATAAACCAACTTTATAGTTAGCAGCCTGTAGTATGGAAGAAATAATTGCAGCAGTGGAACCTTTACCATTGGTGCCAGCAACATGAATGGTTTTAGTCTGCAAATGGGGATTATCAAAAAGTGAAAGCAAATAAGTAATATTTTTTAAACCGAGCTTAATCCCATATTTATTCAGATTATAAATATATTCAATTGCCTTTTTATAACTGTTACTCATTTTGATTGTATTGTGTTTATGTTTTTGACAATTTTATCTCTTATATCAACCAATTCTTTCATTTTTTCTTTCTCTTTATCAATTACGTCCACAGGGGCTTTCTGAATAAAATCAACATTTTTTAACTTTTTATTGATTAAAGTTATTTCTTTCTCAATCTTCAACAATTTTTTTTCTAATCGTTCTATCTCAGCTTTAATATCAATTACATTTTCTAGAGGAACAAAAATTTCTATATCCTCTAAAACACCAGTTGCTGAACACTCTGGTTTTTCTAAATCACTTCCTATATGAATATAATTTAGGTGTGCTAAATTTTTGATATAGAGTAAATTTTCCTCTAATAATTTTTCTTTACTCTTATCTACCACTCTCATATAAACATCAAGGCCTTTCGTCAAAGGAATATTCATTTCTGCCTTGATATTGCGAATTGTTTTAATAACTCCCTGAATAATTATTACCTTTTCTTCGATACTACGTTTTATTCTTTCCTTTTTATAGGAAGGCCAACTGGCAATAGAAATGCTCACTTGGTTATGGGGAATTTTTTGCCATATCTCTTCCGTTATAAAAGGCATAAAAGGGTGCAATAATCGTAAGATATTATCCAGGACAAACCAGAGCACATATTGAGTAGATTTTCTCTTAATATTATTTTCTTCTTGATATAAGGTCTCCTTGACTAACTCCACATACCAGTCACAGAAATAATTCCAGGAAAACTCATAAATGGCCATAGCAGCATCACTAAATTTAAAATTAGTTAAATTTTCGCTTACTTCTCTGATACACCTATTTAAATGCCCCAATATCCATTGATCAAATAAGGTAAACTGCAATTCTTCTTCTTTTATTCCTAAAGAGGAAAAATCTTTCAGGTGGGTCAGAGTAAATCTAGCTACATTCCATATTTTGTTAGTAAAATTACGAAAGGCTTCAATTTTATCTTGTGATAAACGAATATAATTAGCCTGAATGGTTAAAGAGGCCAAAGTCATACGCAATGCATCTGCACCATACTGTTCAATCATTAACAAGGGGTCAATAACATTCCCCCGTGATTTACTCATCTTTTTCCCTTCAATATCTTTAATTAAAGGATTTATGAAGACTTCTCTAAAAGGAACGTCTCCCATAAATTTAAGTCCCATCATTAACATTCTAGCCACCCAAAAGAAAATTATATCAAACCCAGTAACTAACAGATTGGTTGGATAAAAATCTTCTAAATCAGATGTTTGTTCCGGCCATCCCAGAGTAGAAAAGGGCCAGAGAGCTGAGCTAAACCAGGTATCAAGCACATCATTATCCTGGATTAAATTTTTACTATGACATTTAGGACATTCTTCGGGATCTTCCATCGCTACTATAATTTCCTGACAATCCTGACAATACCAGACTGGGATCCGGTGTCCCCACCATAGTTGCCTGGAAATGCACCAATCTTTTATATTATACATCCATTCAAAATAAACCTTCGACCATCTTTCTGGAATAAAAATAGTCTGTTTTTGCTCTACTGCTTTAATGGCCGCCTCAGCCAAATCTTTCATTTTAACAAACCATTGCTGGGATAAATAAGGTTCAATTACCGTATCACATCGGTAACAATGACCAATGTTATGTTTATAATCTTCAATTTTTTCTAAATACCCCTTCTCTTTAAGATCTCCCAGCACCTTCTTTCTGCATTGCCCAACGGTAAGATTAGCATAAGCTACACCAGCATGCTGATTAGTAGTCCCATCATCATTTAGGATATTAATATTTTCCAACTGGTGTCTTCTGCCCAGCTCAAAATCATTTAAGTCATGAGCGGGGGTAATTTTTACTGCTCCAGTACCAAATTCGGGGTCTACATATTCATCAGCAACGATAGGTAGCTCCCTGCCTAAAAGCGGTAATATAGCTATTTTGCCAATATATTTCTTATAACGCTGGTCTTTTGGGTTAACAGCAATAGCAGTATCGCCTAACATAGTTTCTGGTCGAGTGGTAGCAACTACAATATACTCTGCTGAAGAATCTTTTAAACGATATTTTATAAAATATAGTTTGGCCTTTTCTTCCCTTTGTTCCACCTCAATATCAGCCAGGGCAGTCTGGCAACGAGGACACCAATTTATAACATAATAGGAACGATAGATAAGTCCCTCTTGAAAAAGTGTTACAAACACTTTGCGCACTGCTTTCGATAAACCTTCATCGAGGGTAAACCTTAAACGTGACCAGTCACAGGAACAGCCTATTTTTCTAAGCTGATTTAAGATATTAGAACCATATTCTTCTCGCCATTGCCAGGCGCGTTCTAAGAATTTTTCTCGTCCTAAGTCATATCTGGTCTTACCCTCCCTGGCAATTTCTCTTTCTACCACATTCTGGGTAGCAATGCCAGCATGATCAGTTCCTGGCAGCCACAGTACATTATATCCTTCCATCCTTTTCCAACGAATAATTATATCCTGTAGTGTATTATTTAAAGCATGCCCTATGTGCAATGAACCCGTGATGTTGGGAGGAGGCATGACTATAGCATAATTTAGTTTTTTATCTTTTTTATTCTCAGCCCGAAAAAGATCATGCTCTAACCAGAATTGATACCATCGATCTTCTACCTCTTTAGGATTATAAACAGAAGATAACTGATCTTTTTCATATTGACAATTTTTCATAAACATAGCTCCTAAATATTATTTCACCTAAGTTATTATTTTCCAAAATATTCAAGGGGAATTCTTCCCCTTGATAACCCCTGAAAGAAAAATATAATTCAATAAAATGCTATCTTGTTTTGTAAACAAGATATGCAAGGGGAATCTTTCCCCTTGAGATCCCCTCAAAGAAATTCTGACTAGCAACTGTATTTAAACGATATACGTTATACGTAATACGGTATACCATTTTGTCATTGCGAGGAGCCAATTCAGTAATAAGCAATAGGCAAACTAAATGCCAGATACCAACAACCAAGACTAATTTTAACGATATACGTTATACGATATACCATTTTGTCATTGCGAGGAGCGAAGCGACGAAGCAATCTCATCCACTTATACCCGCATCTTTTATCTGAAAACAGTTAACTGCAAACTGATAACTATTCATCGCCCTCACCCACCCTCTCCCTTCTAAGGGAGAGGATTAGAGAGATGGTGTAAAAATATATTGTTTCTTATCTAAAAAGAGTATTTTGTAGTAACAGAATTTTTTTGAAATTCCGATACTGCAAGATATGCAAGGGGAATTCTTCCCCTTGAGATCCCCTCAAAGACAATACAATTCAAATAAATTCTATCTTGTTTTGCAAACAAGATAATCAGGGGAGATATCCCCTGAAACCCCTCAATAATTTTAGACTAATTTATTATAAAAAATAAAAACCCTTTTCATCCTCTTTAAGGACGAAAAGGGTTCGTGGTACCACCTTAATTCCTAATTCTTAACTAAAAAATAAAGAATAGACACTTAACCAGAGTTAACGGTTCACCCGTTGAAACTTACTTTTTGTTTCAGAAAAAGGCTCCAGGATGACTTTCAATATACCCTCATTTAGCGGTAATATTTACTCTATCCTTTCCTCACCAATATCTTTTTTGTTATATTACTATTAACAGTACAGCTTTGTCAAGATATTCAGGGGAGGTTTCCCCTGAAACCCCCCTATTTATTAGTATTGAGTATCTAGTATTCAGTATATAGTGATATAGTGTAAATGCTAGTTAAATAATAAAGAAAATTCTTTTTAAAGAAAATATATCTTGTTTACCAACAAGATATTCAAGGAAGGTATCCCCTGAAACCCCTCCAAGAAAATACAATTCCAAGAAAATGCTATCTTGTTTTTCTAAATTCTTTATAACAAATCAATTCCTTATCTTGAGGTATAGGCGTTATTGAAATTCCAATACCTCAAGATAATCGATTTTATAATACTATTACTATTAAGCAGTCTCTTTTAGGTCCTTTTTTGATTTTTCCTTTATTAATTTTGGTAATTCATTGTTGTTGATTACCTTATCAGTAATAATACATTCCTTTATATTTTTATGAGAGGGAATCCGATACATAATATCAAGCATAGACTCTTCAATAATTGATCTTAATCCTCGGGCCCCAGTTTTTCTACTTAAAGCCTTTTCCACCACAGACTCTAATGCTGACTGAGTAAATTTTAATTCTACGCCCTGGTTGCGAAATATTTGTTGATATTGTAAGGTAATGGCATTCTTTGGTTTAATTAGAATATCCATCAGAGCTTCCTTATCAAGATTATCAATAGTAGCAATAATGGTTAATCGTCCCACTAATTCAGGAATCAAGCCAAATTTAATTAGGTCTTCCGGTAATACTTTTTTCAATATGGCACTATCGTCCTGAAGATTTCTACTACCAAAAATGTCCGCATTAAAACCAATTTGATGTGCCTGTAATCGATTTTTAATAATATTTTCTAATCCTTCGAATGAACCACCACAGATAAATAATATCTGGGTGGTGTCAATTTCTAGATTTTTCTGGTGAGGATGCTTCCTTCCACCTTGCAAAGGCATAGTAGCAACAGTTCCTTCTAAGATTTTTAATAAGGCCTGCTGTACCCCTTCACCGGAAACATCACGAGTGATAGAAGGACTTTCTGATTTACGAGCTATTTTATCGATTTCATCAATATAGATTATTCCTATTTGAGCCATCTCGATATCTTCATCAGCAGCATGGTATAATTTCAGTAAGACATTCTCTACATCGTCTCCCACATAACCAGCCTCAGTAAGGGTAGTAGCATCAGCAATAGCAAACGGAACTTCTAATATTTCTGCTAAGGTCTTTGCTAAAAGCGTCTTACCACATCCACTCGGACCCAGAAGAAGTATATTACTTTTTTCCAGCTCTACAAAATTATCCGCTTTTTTGTTATTCTTTCCATTAGCATATTTGTTGAGATTGTTCTTAATTCTCTGATAATGATTGTAAACAGCTACAGAAAGAATCTTTTTAGCCTTTTCCTGACCAATTACGTATTTATCTAAATATTTTTTAATCTCTTCAGGAATAGGAATATTCTTTATAGATAAATTTCTATCAACTTTTTTTATATCATCTTCTCTAAGCATGTAATTACATACTTGAATACATTCACTGCAGATATTAGCTCCATTAGGACCGGAAATAATCTTACCAACTTCATTCTGATCTTTTCCACAAAAAGAACATTTCATGACCAACACCTCAATTATTCTTTCTGTAAGCCAGTACGTTTAGTAATTACTTCATCAACTATCCCATATGCTTTAGCTTCTTCTGCAGTCATATAAAAATCACGGTC
>JAGPKD010000023.1:7917-9834 GCA_018054125.1 Candidatus Oleihabitans oleiphilus
CCACAAAAAGAACATTTCATGACCAACACCTCAATTATTCTTTCTGTAAGCCAGTACGTTTAGTAATTACTTCATCAACTATCCCATATGCTTTAGCTTCTTCTGCAGTCATATAAAAATCACGGTCAGTATCTTTTTCTATCCTTTCCCTGGGTTGACCAGTATGGTAAGTTAAAATGTCATTGATTTTATTTTTAATTCTCAACAATTCTTTGGTTTGAATCTCAATATCAGAAACCTGACCCTGAGCACCACCTAAAGGCTGATGAATCATAATCCTAGAGTTAGGTAAAGTAAATCTTTTACCCTTAGCTCCAGAGGCTAAAATTAATGCCGCCCCACTGGCAGCCATACCAATACAGATAGTTGAGACATCTGATTTGATATATTGAATAGTATCATAAATAGCAATGGTTGAACTGACTGAACCACCAGGACTATTAATATAGATGTGAACATCTTTTTCCGGCTCACTCGCCTCCAAAAACAGTAATTGAGCAATAATAATATTGGCAGTCTCATCATCAATGGGACTTCCTAAAAAAACAATCCTTTCTTTTAACAAACGTGAATATATGTCATAGGATCTTTCTCCCTGAGGAGTTTTTTCCACCACAATAGGAACTAAATACATAAGTATGTCCTCCTTTATTTTTCAATAATCTTTACTTTTTGGGATAAAATAGCCATTGCTTTCTCTCTCTTAATCTGTTCCTTTAGATTATCCAAACTATCATTTTTTTCAAACATCGCCCTTACTTTTAAAGGTTTTTGATTGGTACTTTCTGCAATTTCTTCTATTTTCTTATTCACATCCTCTTCAGTAGCAGTTATTTTATCATCTTGTATAATTTTGTCAATAATCAACTCTCGCTTAATCTGTTTTTCCGCTATTACGCGATATTCTTTCTTAACCTTATCTTCATCGGCTTTAATCATCTGGTAATAGTCTGCCAAGCTAATATTTCTCTCTTTTAAATCTTCCTCTAAGTCCTTCATCATATTTTCTAATTGTCTTTCAATCAGTACTTCTGGTACTTCAAAGTTACATTTTTCAGCTACTTTCTCCATTAACGATTCATAAAATTCTCGTTCCGCCTCATACTTTGCTTGTTCAGTTAGTTGTTTTCTAATATGTTCTTTTAATTCTTCCAAGGTCTGATAGTCACCAACACTTTTGGCCAAGTTATCATCTAATTCTGGTAACTCTTTTACTTTTATCTCTGATAACTTAACTTGATAAATTATTTCTTTACCTGCTATTTGCTTATCTGGGTGATTTTCTGGAAATTTAACTGTTACTTCTTTTTCATCACCTGGTTTTAAACCTACTAAATTTTTATTAAATTCACGCGGTGCTCTTTCGCCCAATTGAATTAACTGCTTTTCCCTTTTACTGTTTTCAAGCGGTTTACCATCCAGAAAAACTTCATAATCCACAATTAAAAAATCCCCTATTCTTGACTCCCTATCCTCTACTGGTTTTAATTTGCTATAATTCTCTCTAATTTTTTCCAATTCTTCTTCAACTTCTAACTCATTTATTTCTGGCTTTTTCTTTTCAATAGTAATATCATCTAAGGCCGGAATCGCAAAATCAGGTTTTACTTCTAAAACCATTTTATAGATAAATGGTTTCCCCTTTTCTATTTGCACTAAATCAATCTTGGGCACATCAATAGGATCTAATTTGCTATCTTCAATAGCTTTAGTATAAGAATCTTTGATAAGTCTCTCGGCAACCTGATGATTGAGGTATTCTTTGCCTAAATTCATTTCTAGTATATTTACTGGTACTCTTCCCGAGCGAAAACCCGGAATTTTTACCTTTTGAGAAAGTTCTCGATAAATTCCTTTAAAAGCCTGCTCAACCTGTTCCTGTTCTACCGTTACTTCTACTTCAACTTTATTTTTTTC
>JAGPKD010000023.1:9934-15021 GCA_018054125.1 Candidatus Oleihabitans oleiphilus
CTGGTACTCTTCCCGAGCGAAAACCCGGAATTTTTACCTTTTGAGAAAGTTCTCGATAAATTCCTTTAAAAGCCTGCTCAACCTGTTCCTGTTCTACCGTTACTTCTACTTCAACTTTATTTTTTTCAATCTCACCTTTTTTTATATGAACCATCTTGTTTATTCAACCTCCACTGTTACCACAAGATAATCAGGGGATACCTCCCCTGAAACCCCTCAAAATAGTATATAGTATTGCGTATTACGTATATAGTTTTTAGTCATAAGTTCTAGTAATAAATAATTTATTTTTTAATCCGGTTAAATTAGAAACGGATTAAATTATTAGCATAATTTAATCAGGGGATACCTCCCCTGAAACCCCTTCATTTATTAGTATTAAGTATGTAGTATTTAGTATATAGTAAATTCTAGTTAAAAAATAAAGAAAAATGCCTTATAAAGAAATGATATCTTGTCTTTTAAAATCTTTTATAAAAAATAAATCTCTTATTTTGAGGTATAGGAATTATTAAAATTCCTATACCTCAAAATAAAACCGCAAAAATATTTTGCGGTAAAAATAATATCAATCTGGTGCGAGAGGCGGGACTCGAACCCGCATGGAGTTACCCACTGGATCCTAAGTCCAGCGTGTCTACCAATTCCACCACCCTCGCCAATTTATCTTAAATAATGGTAGGCCGTACAGGACTCGAACCTGTGACACCCTGATTAAAAGTCAGGTGCTCTACCACCTGAGCTAACGGCCCAGAATATATTCAGGGGAAGTTTCCCCTGAAACCCCTCTCTTATTAGTATTGAGTATATAGTATTTAGTATATAGTAAATTCTAGTTAAAAAATATAGTTCTTAGTTTGTATAAATCAGAAATTAATAAATTATTAGTATAATTTATTCAGGGGAAGTTTCCCCTGAAACCCCTCAAAGAGAATACAATTCAAGAAAATACTATCTTGTTTTACCAACAAGATATTCAGGGGAAGAATCCCCTGAAACTTTTTAGGCGCGCTCGGAGGGAGTCGAACCCCCAGCCTTTGGATCCGAAGTCCACAGCTCTGTCCAATTGAGCTACGAGCGCTCAAAAATGGGGTGAGCGATGGGATTTGAACCCACGACCACTGGAGCCACAATCCAGTGCTCTAACCGGACTGAGCTACGCCCACCATAATATCTTCATGGCGCGCCTGGAGGGAGTCGAACCCCCAGCCTACGGATTAGAAGTCCGTTGCTCTATCCAATTGAGCTACAGGCGCCAGACCAGGTCCACTTATAAAATGGAGCGGGAAACGGGTTTCGAACCCGCGACGACTAGCTTGGAAGGCTAGTGCTCTACCAATTGAGCTATTCCCGCCCCTGGTCGGGGTGAGAGGACTTGAACCTCCGACCCCCTGCTCCCAAAGCAGGTGCGCTTGCCAAACTGCGCTACACCCCGAAACAAAAGTATTATATAGGATGCAAGTTTAGAAGTCAACAAAATTGGCTTGCTTTTCCTGCTTTTTTGAAAATAGATATTATTACAAGATATTCAAGGGGAATTCTTCCCCTTGACAACCCCTAATTAACCTTAAGGTAATATTCATCACCCTCACCTTCCCTCTCCCTTCTAAGGGAGAGGTATATGATGATGAGCATAGCTGGATTCAGTTTCAATAGACCATAGGTATAACATAAAATTCGGTATATGTTATACGTAATACTGTATACGATTTTTGTCATTGCGAGGAGCCAATTCAGTAATAAGTAACCAGTAATAAGTAATAGGCAAACTAAATTCCAGATACTAACGACCAACGACTAATTTTAACGATATACATTATACGTAATACGATATACCATTTTCACCCTCACCTTTCCTCTCCCTTCTAAGGGAGGGGATTAGAGGGATGGTGTAAAAATATATTGGTTCTTACTTAAAAAGAGTATTTTATAGTATCAGAATTTTTTTGAAATTCCGCTACTATAAAATAAAAATAGGGTTAAAATAAATAGCTTTTAAACTTTTTACTTATCATGTAATATTTAATTTAACTGGTAATAATCAATTATAATCTGAATCATTTTCTTTAAAGCCATAGCTCTATGACTTATTTTATTTTTTATATCTGCACCAAGTTGGGCAAAAGTAAGATCATATCCTTCTGGAATAAAGATGGGGTCATAACCAAAACCAGATTGACCCTTTGGCAATAGAGTAATCTTACCATTACATATGCCTTCTGTGGTAAAAGTTTTCCCCTCAGGAGTTACCAAACTCATAACACAGACAAAATGAGCCTTTCTCTCTTCTTCTTTGCTATTCCGAAGAGCCTCGATAACTTTTCTAATTCTTTCTTGATCTGTTTTACCCCACCGGGAAGAGTATATCCCTGGTTTACCTCCTAAATAATCAATCTCTAAACCTGAATCATCTGCCAGAGTTGGTAAATTAGTCCATCTTGACACTGTTGTTGCTTTAAAGATAGCATTATCATAAAATGTTTCACCACTTTCTTTTATTTCTGGAATTTGGGGGTAATCAGTCAAACATCCCAAAACTATTGAGTAATCTTTCAGATATTTTTTTATCTCCTTTAATTTACCATTATTACGAGTTGCCACCACTAATCTTAACATAACTCTCCTATCATCTCTTTTTCACGAGCGATAACTTGCTTAATTCCATATTCTGCTAATTTTATTAACTTATTCAGGTTGGTCATAGAAAAGGGTCTCTCTTCAGCAGTTCCCTGAATTTCAACAACTTCTCCTCGTTCAGTCATGACTATATTCATATCTACCTGGGCATGACTATCTTCCTTAAAGTCCAGATCCAACAACATTTCTCCATCCACGATACCTACACTTATTGCTCCAATAAAGTGTTTTATGGGAATTGACTCAATTTTTTTCTCAGCTTTCAAGTAATTTAGAGCATCAACTAAGGCAATAAAAGAACCAATAATGGAAGTAGTTCTAGTACCACCATCTGCTTGTAGTACATCACAGTCCAGCCATATCATCCTGGGACCAAGTTTTTCAAGGTCAGTCACTGCTCTCAAGGATCGGCCTACCAGCCTTTGAATTTCCTGGGACCTGCCATCAATTTTACCTTTTACTGAATCCCTCAAATTGCGTAACTGATTTGCTCTAGGAATCATAGAATACTCTGCAGAAATCCAACCTTGCTGTGTCCCCCGCAAAAAAACAGGCACCTTTTCCTCCACACTTGCCGTACAGATAACCCTGGTGTCACCAACCTCAATTAATACCGAACCTTCGGAATATTTTATATAATTACGGATTACTTTTATCGGTCTAATTTCATCATAGCTGCGATTATAAGCTCTTAGCATGATTCCTCCCTTTTATTCTGCTGTTAAATTTATTATCTTTCATTTTTCACGATTTGGTATAAAATCAGCTAATTCATAAAATAATTGGGCTTTATCACCAAAAATCATCATATATTCTTTAGCTTGCTGGCAACATCGCTTAACTTCTTCTTGCGCCTCTTTAATACCAAAAATGGTGGGATAAGTAGGTTTATCATCATCTTTTTTATCCTGTTGTAAGTCAATTAAATCATCAGTAATCTGAAAAGCAAGACCGATATTCTCTCCATAGTTTTTTAAGGCCAAAATCTGTTTCTGGTTAGCATGAGATAATAAGGCGCCTGCTTGCAAGGAGGCACAAATTAAAGCTGAGGTCTTTTTTAAATAAATGTCCTTTATATAATCTGGATTTTCTTTTTCCTCATGCCAGTTAATATCATCTACCTGTCCACCTAACATCTGCTTAGTCCCTAACATTGCTAAAACATTCTCAATCGCCAGAAGTACTGAATCCTTTGTTACCCCTTCTACTTTTACATTCTGACAAATAAAATCCAAGCCCATCACCAAAAGGGCATCACCAGTCAATACAGCTATAGCTTCCCCAAAAACCTTATGATTAGTTAACTTACCCCTCCGATAATCATCATTATCCATACAGGGTAAATCATCGTGAATTAAGGAAAAAGTGTGGATTAACTCAATTCCGGCCGCGGTAGGTAATACTTGCTCATAAGAATTTCCCAACAACTCTGCAGTCATTATAGTAAGGATAGGCCGAAGCCTTTTCCCTCCGTTTAAAACACTATAACGAATAGAACGATGGATGAGAGAAGGATTTTCTTTTTCTGAAGGGAGTTTATTTTCCAGGTATTGATCAATAATCTTCTTTTTTTCCTCTAAATAGGAAGCTAATTTCATTTACTCGTTGTTAACCTCTTCCTCATTTTTTATAGAAAAAGGTTCGGTATGATATTTTTTATCTCCCTCCCTGGTTAGTTTTTCCACTTTCTGTTTTGATTCATTCAACTTTTCTAAACATCTATCAGAGAAATACATTCCTTCTTCATATAACTTTAAGGCTTCATCCAAACTTAATTCCCCTTTTTCTAATTCTTCTACAATTTCCTCTAATCTCTTTAATGATTCTTCAAAAGAAATATCTTCTTCCTTTTTTTTCTTACCAGTCATTCTTTATCTCCTCCTTTCCTAAAACATTTGCAGAAATAGAACCATCTCTTATCATAACTTCAATCAAATTATCTTTTTCTACCTGTTTTATATTTTTTACCACAATTCTTTCTGGCATTTTTAAACAAATACTATAACCCCGTTTCAGGACTTCTCTGGGGCTTAAGGTATTAATCTTTTCTCTATATTTTATTAAAACATTTTCATTCATTTCAAGAATATGCTTCATATTTAGAATCAAACGATTTCTTAAATCATCAATGGTCTGTAGATGCTGTAATATCTTATTTTTAGGACTTTGATATTTCAAATTTTCCAAAACATTCAAATATCTCTGTTTTTTCAACTCATAAATATGGGAAATAGAACGATTAAGCTTGCTCTGTATTAGTTTCACATTTTTAATCAGACTTTCTTTATCGGGAATAGTCATTTCAGCAGCACCGGAGGGGGTGGGAGCACGAAGATCAGCTACAAAATCAGCAATGGTAAAATCAGTCTCATGACCAACAGCTGAAACGATAGGAATTTTAGAGGCATATATTGCTCTGGCTAATTTTTCTTCATTAAAAGCCCATAATT
>JAGPKD010000146.1 GCA_018054125.1 Candidatus Oleihabitans oleiphilus
GTTTTATACATTCTCTTAAAAGCACTGTAATTTTTCTCTCATTTTGCAAAGCCTGTTCTTCCATCTCTCTAATAATTTGATTGCTACAGGAATTGCTAAAGGTTACAATAGAAGGATCCATTTCTCTAATTGCTTTTTCATAACTTTGTCTGCGGACAGTTACCTCTGTACCCACAATACCAATTCGTTTATTTCTGGTTTGTTTTACTGCCTCTCGGGCACCAGGATTAATTACTCCTATAATAGGAAGAGAATACTTCTGACTGACCTTATCCAGGGCTACCGCAGTAGCGGTGTTACAGGCTATAATAATCATTTTAACATTCTGCTGGTGTAGAAAGTCAATGATAGAAAGGACGTAAGCAAGAATTTCCTCATCAGTCTTCTCTCCATAAGGAGCATGCGCGGTATCTCCACAATAGATAATCTGTTCCTGAGGCAACTGCCTTTTCAATTCCCTAAATACGCTCAATCCACCCAAGCCAGAATCTAATAAACCTATTGCTTTTTCTTCTTCTTTCATTTGCAATTTACCTAATTTCCAATGAAACAAAATAAAATGGTGTCTAAAAATTTGAACTTATACTATCTTGTGCTTAACAGGTGGAATTATTTTAAATTATGACCATTTCAATATCTGGTAATTGTAAATTGTAATTAAAATTTTAAAATATGGCGGAGGGACTGGGATTCGAACCCAGACAGCTTACGCCTACACCGGTTTTCAAGACCGGCTCCTTGCCATTCGGACATCCCTCCGCAATAGACAACAAGTATATTCAAGGGGAATTCTTCCCCTTGAAATCCCCTTAAAGAGAATACCTTTAAAAGAAATGCTATCTTGTTTTATCAAACAAGATATTCAGGGGAGGTATCCCCTGAAACCCCTCTCTTATTAGTATTGAGTATATAGTATTTAGTATATAGTGTAAATTTCAATTAAAAAATAAAGAACAATACCTTTTAAAAAAATGCTATATTGTTTTATCAAACAAGATAATCAAGGGAAATAATTCCCCTCTTAAGAGGGGTGTCCCGAAGGGACGGGGTGTTCCCCTTGACAACCCCTAAATTACATTCCGACTAGCAACTGTATTTAAACGATATACGTTATGCGTAATACGGTATACCATATTTATCCTCTCCTTACCTCTCCCTTCTAAGGAGAGGCTTAAAGCAAGAAATTAAATATATTATTCCTTAATTATTCCTTAATTTAAAAAGAATATTTTGTAGTATTGAAATCTCTTAGAAATTCAGTTACTGCAAAATAATAAGTTTAGCAATAAAATTCTACCTTAACTGGAAATTTTTTGCAATCCATCCATATAGGGACGCAGTGCATCGGGAATAGTGATAGAACCATCTTTTTCCTGGAAATTCTCTAAAATGGCTACCATAGTCCTTCCCACTGCTACTCCAGAACCATTTAAGGTATGAACAAAATGGACTTTACCTGATTCCTCTTCCCGGTAGCGTATATTGGCACGACGGGCTTGAAAATCAGTACAATTACTACAGGAGGATATCTCCCGATATTCTCCTTGCGATGGTAACCAAACTTCCAAATCATAGGTCTTTGCAGCAGAAAAACCAATATCGCCAGTAGAAAGAACAACCACCCGATAGGGAAGCTCTAATCTCTGCAAGATAACTTCTGCATCCTGAGTTAATTTTTCCAGCTCTGAATAAGAGTCTTCTGGTTTACAAATTTTCACTAATTCTACTTTGTTAAATTGGTGCTGCCTTATTAAGCCTCTGACATCCTTACCGTATGAACCGGCCTCCCTTCGAAAACAGGCAGTATAAGCGGTATAGTAAAGAGGTAAATCTACCTCTGGCACTATTTCACCTTGATGAAGATTGGTTAATGGAACTTCGGCAGTGGGAATAAGATATAAATCATCATTAGATTTAAATAATTCATTTTCAAATTTTGGTAACTGACCAGTACCAGTCATGGTTGTAGCATTGACTAAAAAAGGAGGGAATATTTCCTGATAATGATGTTCTTTAGTATGAATATCCAGCATAAAATTAAATAACGCCCTTTCCAGGCGTGCTCCCCTGTTTTTTAAGACAGTAAAACGGGCCTTGGCAATTTTGGTTCCTCTCTCAAAATCAAGAATATTCAATCTTTCACCTAAATCCCAATGAGCCTGGGGAATAAAATCAAATTCTTTCGGCTTTCCCCATCTTCTGATTTCCTGATTACTTTCTTCATCAGGACCCACCGGGACACTTTCATGAACTACGTTTGGTAATTCCAATAATATTCTTTGAATCTCTTGTTCTATGGACTTTAATTCTAAATCCATTTCCTTAATTTTGTTGGAAACCTCTCGCATGGCTATAATCTTTTCCTGAGCATCCTTCTTTTCCTTTTTTAGGCGGGCGATTTCATCTGAGACCTGGTTTCTCTCCTGTTTTAAGGAGCTGGACTCATATAAAATTTTTCTACGCCTTTCATCCAATTCTAAGATATAATCAATACTGCTTTCCTCCTGGCCTCTTTTCTTGAGTGCATCTTTCATCAGCTCTGGCTCTAAGCGAATTAATTTTAAATCCAACATATCTTTAATCATCCTCCCTAAACTACTGCCTAATTTTTTTATTTATAACCATAGCTAATCTCGTTTTTATGAAAAATAAACCTATCCCTATATTCTACCTTTCTTTTTATCTTGCTATCTTGCTATCTTGCCAAAAAATTACCTAGCTATCCCTTAATAACCCCCAGGGGACGCATTCTGGCTACTTTACTAGAAATTCCACTCTGGTCCATAACATTTACTACTTCCGTTACATCTTTATAAGCCTCAGATATTTCCTCAGCTAGAGTTTCTCTACTTCTAGCCTTCACTAAAATATCCCGCTTTGCCAATTCTGCCACAATATTTCTATTTCTAACTTCTCGTTTAGCAGCTCCCCGACTTAACAGGCGACCAGCACCATGACAGGTAGAACCAAAGGTTTCCTTCATTGCTCTTTCATTACCCACCAAAACAAAAGAAAAACGTCCCATATCTCCAGGAATCAACACCGGCTGTCCAATCTGTTTATATTTTGGTGGCAAATCAGGATGCTGAGGTGGGAAAGCTCTGGTAGCCCCTTTGCGGTGGACACATAATTGGAGATTGTTACCCTCATATTGATGATCCTCAATTTTGGCAATATTATGGGCTACATCATAAACCAATTTTAAACCCAGTTCTTCCTGAGAAATCCGAAATATCTGACCAAAAACTTCCCTTATCCAGTGAGTAATACATTGACGATTAGCCCAGGCAAAATTAGCGGCACAACACATGGCCTGATAATAATTTTTACCTTCAGGAGCAGTAAGGGGGGCACAGGCTAACTGTC
>JAGPKD010000147.1 GCA_018054125.1 Candidatus Oleihabitans oleiphilus
ATTTAGAGAAATATCAGGTCGAGAGTATGGTCTATTTGAAACTTATCAGCTGGAAGATGCTGAGACTGCTATTGTTGTTCTATCATCTGCCGCTGGTACTACCAAAGCAGTTGTTGACCAATTGAGACAAGAAGGTAAGAAGGTTGGTCTTTTAAAACCAAGAGTCTTCAGACCATTTCCTTATCTGGAAATTGCGCAGGCCTTGTCCCATCTTAAAGCAATTGCTATTTTAGATCGGTCTATTTCTTTTGGTGGCTTTGGAGGCCCACTTTTTACCGAAATCAGGTCTGGTATGATGGAATTTGGAAGAGTACCTGAGAATATTAATATTATCTTTGGTTTAGGTGGCAGAGATATAAATGAGCAGGATATTGCTGGTATCTATAAACAATTAGAGGAAATAGTAAAATCCGGCAAGGTCAAAGAACGAATTCAATATGTGGGAGTAAGGGAGTAGGAGGTGAAATAAAATGGCAAAAATTAAAGAATTGGCTAAGAAACGGGATATTTTAAGTCCGGGGCATCGTTTATGTGCTGGATGTGGTGCCTCTATTGCTGTTAGACAGGTCTTATCTGCCAGTGATGACCCAGTAGTAGTGGCAAATGCCACTGGTTGTCTGGAGGTAGCAACAACCATCTATCCATATACCAGCTGGCGTTCCTCATTTATTCATAATGCCTTTGAAAATGCAGCTGCTACCATAAGCGGAGTAGAGACTATGTATCAATCCCTTAAGAAACAGGGGAAGATTGATAAAGAGATTAAATTCATTGCTTTTGGTGGTGATGGCGGTACTTATGATATAGGTTTACAATCCTTATCAGGAGCATTAGAACGGGGACATGATTTTGTGTATGTCTGTTATGACAATGAAGCATATATGAATACCGGCATACAACGTTCCAGCGCCACCCCGCGTGGTGCCTGGACTACTACCACACCTTGTGGTAAAGTAATTCCTGGCAAAACCCAATATAGAAAGGATTTAACTGGCATTATAGCTGCTCACAAGATACCTTATGTTGCTCAAGCTGCTCTCTGGCGTTGGAATGACTTGATAGATAAAGCACATAAGGCATTTTATACTAAAGGGCCAGCTTTTTTGAATATTTTATCGCCATGTCCTAGAGGATGGCGTTTTCCATCAGAAGATACTATCAAAATTACCAAGCTTGCTGTTCAAACTAATTTTTGGCCTTTGTATGAAGTGGAAAATGGAAAATGGAAACTAAACTATAAACCAAAAGAAAGATTATCTATAACGGAATGGATGGAACCACAGGGAAGATATAAACATCTTCTTACCCCAGAAAATAAACATCTGGTTGAAGAGATTCAACAAGAAATTGATGAAAATTGGGAAAGACTTCTTATCCTGTGTGGAGAAAAATAAAAAAATTGATAATTTTAAAATACTAAGAAAAATTTACTAGAATTTGGAAATAAGATAAATATTTTTTATATAGCATAAGAAGGTAGTGCTATATAGACTTAGACTGTTCTAATCATTACTTTATAGTATCGGAATTTCAAAAAAATTCTGATACTATAAAATACTCTTTTTAGATAAGAAATAATATATTTTATATTTTTACACCATCTTTCTAATCCTCTCCCTTAGAAGGGAGAGGGGAGGGTGAGGGTGATGATGAGGGGTTTCAGGGGATACTTCCCCTGAATATAGTAATTGCCAAGCAATTACTATATTTGTAAAAACCTTTATCTTTAATTAGAGAATATAATATGATAGTACCACATTCCTCTCCCTTCTAAGGGAGAGGGGAGGGTGAGGGTGATGATGAGGGGTTTCAGGGGAAACCTCCCCTGAATATCTTGTGTATTATGATTAGAGCAGTCTATTGCTATGTTAGATTTTAGAAATTTCATAATAGAATTTTATTGAATTGTATTTGTCTTTATTTTTTAACTAAATTTACACTATATACTAAATACTATATACTCAATACTAATAATAGAGGGGTTTCAGGGGATACTTCCCCTGAATATATATGTCTTGTTGAAATTATATTTACAAGTGTATTATAATTATATTTAGACAAGGAAATAATAAAAAAAGTATCTCTAGAATTAGACTTAGACGAGGAGGGTTCAAGGATGGTTGACAAATCTACTGATAAGAACAAAAAAGGCTTAGCCCAGATGTTAAAGGGCGGAGTCATTATGGATGTAGTCAATGCTGAGCAGGCTAAAATTGCCGAACAAGCTGGAGCAGTGGCCGTAATGGCCTTAGAAAGGGTACCTGCTGATATCCGTGCTGAAGGCGGTGTTGCTCGCATGGCAGACCCCAAAAAGATTAAGGAAATAATGGAAGCAGTTACTATTCCAGTAATGGCCAAAGCCAGAATTGGTCATTTTGTAGAAGCTCAGGTATTAGAGGCCTTGGAAGTTGATTTTATTGATGAAAGTGAAGTGCTTACCCCAGCAGACGAAAAATACCACATTAATAAGCACAATTTTAAAGTTCCTTTTGTTTGTGGAGCCAGAAATCTGGGTGAGGCATTAAGGAGAATAGCTGAAGGAGCAGCCATGATTAGAACGAAAGGGGAAGCTGGTACTGGTAATATTGTAGAAGCAGTAAAACATATGCGTTGTATGAATGAAGAGATCAGAGCCTTAAAGGGACTGGATAAGGAAGAGTTAATTGTGAAGGCCAAAGAGTATGGTGCCCCTTTTGAATTGTTAATAGAGACTGCCTCCTTGGGGAGATTGCCAGTGGTGAATTTTGCTGCTGGTGGTATTGCTACCCCCGCAGATGCAGCATTGATGATGCAATTGGGTTGTGATGGCGTTTTTGTTGGTTCTGGTATCTTTAAATCAGAAAATCCGGCCCAGCGAGCAAAGGCAATTATAGAGGCTACTACCCATTATAATGATGCTAAACTCATCGCTCAAGTTTCAGCAGGACTTGGTGAGGCAATGAAAGGTCTTTCAATAGAGCAGATTCCTGAGGAAGAGAAGATGCAGGTAAGAGGTTGGTAATGTTGATTTTCTCCTTTCCTCCTGAATTGGGAAATGTTTTAAGAATCCATTACTATTTTTGAAGATAAATAAATGAAAAAAACTAATAATTTTTTCTTGACAACCTCCCTTGACTCTGTTACTATCTTATTTGCCCTTCTTGAGGGTGAACCACCTTCAGTGGTTCTCCCGGAAGGTCATGTTCCTTGATAATGACATATAGCACCCAGCCAGATGCTTTGATCTAACCTGAGGTTACCCTCCTTTTGCTGGAAGGTAACCTTCTTTCGGTGTCAGTTTTAAGGGGAGGAGGGAAGGACAGATTTCGGTCT
>JAGPKD010000024.1 GCA_018054125.1 Candidatus Oleihabitans oleiphilus
CACCTGAATTAAATCAATGGTGCTTTCTGGGGAAATGAGCTGTACATATTTTTGAATATCTTGAAGATGTTGTAATACATGTGATTCTTCAATTCCTGATGGTGCATAAACTACAAATAACACATTCTGAGTATCGGGAGTAATGCGGGTACGCCTATCCGGTCCGTATATAATACTGGAGGTAATTCCCTCTAAATCAGATACCATCATATCGCGAGGAAGCATAATTTTCTCCTCGCCATTCAATTTAATATATTTTTCATCACCTCTGGCCACATCAAGCTTTATAGGTAAGTGGATAGTATCTAAATCATGAACTGCAGTTAGTAAAAGGTTTTTCATTTCGGCCATAAACATTACTTCAACTAATGAAGAAACTTCGGGGATTGCCTTATCATGAAATATAATTGATTCTAGCTGTAATAATACATGGTATGTTTTCTTAAATCTCTTGTAATAATTTACATAATATTTTATAGGATAAATACTTTTTAAATCACTTCTCTCCAATCCACGGTATCTTTTTCTTAGCTCTTCCTCCAGTTTGCTCCGGTAATTATCAAGTTTTTGATATTGAACTGTTTTGGATAACCCTTTTATAGCCAGTAGCCCCAATAACGCTTCCGGATAAATTTTTCTTACCTCATCTGAAATGATTAACAATCCTGACTCCTCCTTCCATCCTGGAAAAGTTTTCACACAAAAATGTTTACCAATTCATAATTACCAAATCCTTCATATTAAATAAAGATCTACTATTTTATCTGATAATAAATCGAATCTTTCTTATTCATTCCTCCAATTATAGATAGGAGATAATATTTATAACTGAAACCTTTCCCTTGACCACCCCTGAAAGAACTTCCGACTAGCAACTGTATTTCAACGATATACATTATACGTAATACGGTATACCATTTTGTCATTGCGAGGAGCGAATTCAGTAATAAGTAACCAGTAATAAGTAATGAGCAATAGGCAAACCAAATGCCAGATACTAACGACCAACGACTAATTTTAACGATATACCTTATACGTAATACGATAACCATATTCACCCTCACCTTGCCTCTCCCTTCTAAGGGAGAGGATTATGATGATGAGCATAACTGTATATTACTGTATTCAGTTTTAATACACCATAGGCAAAACATAGATTCAATATACCTTATACGTAATACGATATACCATTTTGTCATTGCGAGGAGCCAATTCAGTAATAAGTAATAGGCATACTAAATGCCAGATACTAATGATCAACGACTAATTTAAACGATATACCTTATACGTAATATGGTATACCATTTTGTCATTGCGAGGAGCGAAGCGACGAAGCAATCTCATTCACTTCTACCCGCAGAATTAATTGTAAGATGGTCTCTAGTTGTTAGTTTACGTTTTTCAGATAAAAGACTTGGGCTTAATTGGATGAGATTGCCACGCCTGCCCCTTGCCCCTTAACTGGTGTTAAGAGGCAAGAGGCAGGCTCGCAATGACCTTTTACTTTGGTAGTTTGTCTTATAGTATTAGTTAGTATTAGTATCGAAATTACCTGACAATTACAATAATCAAGGGAAAGAATTCCCTTCTTGAGAGGGGTGTCCCAAAGGGACGGGTGTTCCTATTGACAACACCTTTATTTTCCTCTCAATCTTATTATTATCACTAAGCAAAAAGAGTATATTATCTATATTACCCTTTCTATCTTGTCTTTTAAAATCTTTTATAACAAATCAATCTCTTATCTTGTTTTGCAACAATATATTCAAGGGGAATCCTTCCCCTTGAGAACCCCTAAATTAAAAGAAAAATATATTGTTAATTATTTAGTAAATAATATTATATTATCTTGCAGTATCGTAATTTTTTTGAAATTCCGATACTGCAAGATATTCATAATATAAGCCAACCGGGATGAGTTGGTTAAATCCCCCCAGGTCTTCCAGAGCATAATGAATCATATTGGCAACAGGACGGTCATGTTGAATGGATACCTGATAACTTTGTTTAGGCATCTCGCTTCCTTTCTTCTTTGCAGGCAGAATTGGCAGAATATGAATAACTTCTCTGTGTTTTACTGAATCAGAAACTGAGCATGAACCGTCACTTTTATCTCTTTTTTACGGGATGAGGTATTGTACATACCGTAACTCTCTACTTCTGTGGAATAGGGCTCTACAATTTGAAAGACACCGGCCTGAGCCCAGATCATTTTTCCCGGTTTATGTCCACTTTCCCGCAGGATCATTTCTACCCGTTCCCGGGCATTTCGTGTTGCCAATTCCAGTAAATCTTTTTTTAGGATATCAATCCCGGAATAGAAGTACTCCAGAGATGAGATTTGAAAAAAGATGTTTTGATCTAAAAGTTCATCAGGATTCAAAGCCAATCTTTCAATGGCTTCAACTTCTGAGGAAATAATAAAAAGAGGCTGATTCAGAACATACCCTACTACTTCCCCATCCCGATTCCATCTTTTCTGAATAGTAATGGGATTGATGTTAATATCATCCTGTGAAATTCCCTTATCAATTAAAACAGTCAGCAATCGGTCTCGCTTCTCCTGAATATTGCGATAGCCATCTCGCACATTAACCAGATCTGTATTTTCTTCAAAAGTTATGTTCCATTTTATGATGTCGGATATAAATTCCTGGCTGGCAGAACCTACCACCTGAACATAGTCACGGTGAGCACGGGTCTGATAAAAAAAGAAACCAAAGACCAGAGCAGCTACAATTATTGAGATTCCCAGTACCAAAAAAGCAGTCTTTAGATTATAAAGTTCAGAATGTTTCTCTTTTTCCATCTTGATTAGCCCCTTTCCTTATTCCTTTTGAACATGTCTTTTAAATAATTTTTCAAATTTTTTTACTTTGAACATCCAGACTAGCTGGCAATATAACTTTTTCATTTATCCCCACTAGCCTACCCTCCACCAATAGGGGGATAAATTTTGATGATATCTCCATCCTGTAGTTTACGATCTAACTGATTAAAAGGAACTACTTTTTCATTTACTATTACCATACTAATGGCATCCATTGCTTTTTCGTGTTTAATAGTTTCCTGTAAAAATTGTTTAATTGTCTTTGGCTCAGAAATCTCTTTCACTAGGCCGTCATCTTCTTTATAATTTTCTACATAGTTTTTCAGATTAGAATAAATTATTAATTTTATTTTCATTTCCTATTCTACATTAGGTTTAAGTTCTAATCAATTCTAAAAAGTATCTCTATTTCCCTTAAAGTGAATATCAATTATTATTATATTACAAACCTGACTATTTTATAATACTGCGAATTATAAAAAATGCAATTTTAGTAGATAATTATTCTCTTTTATTTCCCTATAACACTATTATCTTATAATATATCTTATAATAAATTTATACCTAACAATAATATAGGAAGAACAAACACGATTCCTATAGTGGTAAAAATCCAGCAAGAATTGACCAGATCCACATTCAAGTTGTAGATATTAGCAGCTATAACCGAGTTAAAGGCAACTGGCATAGCAGACATGATTAGAGAAACTTTCAACGGTAAACCCTGATTGATAGATTGATAATTAAGTAACAGTGCGACTAATAAGGTAGTTGATGGTACAGCCACAAATTTGATAATCGATAGGTAACAGCATTGTTTAATATATCGGTAAACACGACTTAACTTTAAATTCAAACCTACCGAAAAGAGTAAGATAAAAGTTGATAGTGGAATTAATATTTCATTAATAGGGCCATAAATTTTTGGTCTTTCATATGGACTTAGATTTAAAAACAACCCAACAACAACGGCACCTACTCCAGTATAAAAAAAGGGATCCTTGGCTATTTCTAAAATTCTCTCAGCAACTCTTTTCCCCTTAACAAAATTATCGTTATACGAATTAGCAATGGGATATCCTAAGCCATAGTATAATAATCGCATTAGAAAAGTATAGATAGGTACCAGGGCATATCCTTCTTCCCCCAGAAAGAAAAAACAGATCATTCCACCTAAGGAAACAGTGTTGGAAAAAAATCCACAGCAAAACATGGAACCGGTATCCAAAGAATTATAATGGTAATATTTAGCCACCAGCACCGCAAAAAAACCACCAGCAATGATAGATAGTGCACCTACCAAAGGTAAGCTGATAATTTCAATCAGATTTTCCATTTCAAAAATCCATAGACTACCGACATAAGTAATAGAAATTAACCAGATCATTCCCAGTTTCTGGAGAAAAATAGCCAACTGTTTTAGCGATTCAGGATTAAGCCATTGATTTTTATTTATTAACTTCTGGGCTAAATAACCACTAAAGGTACCTACGATTAAAACCAAAAAAGTCCTTATTAAAGCAAGTAACATAATAAAAAGTTTTCCTTATTTAACAAGATATTCAAGGGGAATCCTTCCCCTTGATAACCCCTGAAAGAAAAATACAATTCAAGAAAATTCTATCTTGTTTTAGTAACAAGATATTCAAGGGGAATCCTTCCCCTTGATAACCCCTGAAAGAAAAATACAATTCAAGAAAATTCTATCTTGTTTTAGCAACAAGATATTCAAGAGGAGGTATCCCCTGAAACCCCCCTCTTATTAGTATTGAGTATCTAGTATTCAGTATATAGTGTAAATTTCAGTTAAAAAATAAAGAAAAATACCTTTCCAAGGAATGTATATCTTGTCTTTTAAATTTTTTATAACAAATCAATCCCTTATTTTAAGGTATCGGAATTATTGAAATTCCGATACCTTAAAATGCTAAATTGATAATAGCAATAATTTAACACAAAACAAAGATATAATCCAAATAAATTTTAAATGATTAATTTAATAGCTGAAATATGAAATGCTCATCTATATTCAATCTGAAAATCCAAAAGCAATTAAAATAATAAATAAAAAACTGGTTAAATTTAAGAAAACTCTCCTAATATTGTTATCAGAATATTTACCGCTTGTTCCATCTCATTAATAGCAATATATTCATCTGTGCTGTGAGGTAATTTACTTCCTGTTCCTAACACTGCAGTTATAATTCCCTTTTGATTTAAATTGGTTGCATCCGTGCCACCACATATAACCTTCACTTCAGGTTTTAAACCAATTGATTGAATCGCTTTTTTAGCCACTCTAACTACTTCAGTATTTTCTGAAATACGAGAGGCCTTCATACTATGCTTTATTTGAATTTCTGTTTTCGCTCCTTTTGCCTTGGCCACAGTTTGAAAAGTATTTTTAATTAAGCGACACTGCTCTAAACATTTCTTATGATTTTGACTGCGACACTCTAGCTGAATTGTAGCAGTCTCAGGGACTGCATTTATCACCTGTCCACCCTCAATTAAGCCGACATTAACAGTTGTGATAGGGTCAATCCATCCAGTTTTTAATAGTGAAATAGCAAGGGCAGCAATTTCAATAGCAGAAATACCATGTTCCGGCTCAACTGCATGCGCAGATTTACCAATAATTTTGACCATCATTTCTATGCGGGAAGGTCCCCCAATAACAATTTCCTCTAATGCTTCTGTATCAAGCACATATCCTTTCTTGGCCTTAATTAAATTCTTGTCCACAAAAGAGGAACCAGATAATCCCATCTCCTCCTGACGGGTAATTAATATCTCTATTGGCGGATATTTATTAGCTTTTTTGAGAGCCATTAATAATTCTGCTATACCTGCCTTATCATCTGCACCTAAGATAGTAGCACCATTAGAATAGATCACTCCTTTTTTTAGGACTGGCTCTATTCCCTTACCAGGTTTTACTGTATCAGCATGACCACAAAATAAAATTGGCTCTTCTTTCTGGCTATTCTTTGCATTTATGTTGATTATCAAGTTGCCATAATTATCATATTGGGTTTTAGCTCCTAATTCTTCTTGAAATAAATTTTCCAGAAATTTTAGAAATTTTTGTTCCTCTCCTGATTCACTATCAATTTTAACCATCTGAAAAAAATACTCAATTATCTCCTTGGCCATTATCCGCTCCTTTATTTTATTTTTTATTTAATTTATTATTGCCTATTTAGTATGTTTATATACTTTCTCATCAATACTAATAATACCAATATTGGTAATATAGATAGACAGCAGCACTTTCTATTTCCGGCAAAATTGAATCTGAAATGGTAGTAAATTATGTTAGATAATAGGTAGCATCATCTTTCAGTCAATATTAAGTACACCAGAATTGATACCCCTTGCTAAATAGCAAAAACAAAAAGATTAAACTATTGTTTTCTCACTCTCTGGATCAAAGAGATGCGTTTTGGGTAGTTCCAGGACTACCTCTATCTCCTCTCCCACCCTCTTATTAGTACGACTGTCTAATTTAGCTATTAGGGAATGTTCACCGCAGAGTAAGTGAAAGAGCACTTCATCTCCTAGAGGTTCAATTACCTCTATCTTGGCCTTGATAGTGTTATCTACTGTTCCTTCGGGATAGAATTGCTGATCATGAAAGTCTTCCGGACGAACTCCAAAGATAACTTCTTTACTTTCATAAGAAGAAATAGAGGGATAAAAATCAGAAGGTAACTTTACCTGGAAACTTTCGGCATCAATAAAGTAAGAGGAGTCTCCCTTGAGCAGGCGGGAAGGGATAAAATTCATAGCCGGAGAACCGATAAAACCAGCCACAAACAGATTAACCGGAGCTTTGTAGACCCCTAAGGGGGGTCCAGCCTGTTGGAGTCTCCCTTCATTTAAAATAAAGATACGACTGGCCATGGTCATCGCCTCAATCTGATCATGGGTCACATAGATGATGGTGGCCTGCAGACGATCATGTAATTTGGAGATCTCAGCCCGCATGGCCACCCGCAGCTTGGCATCCAAGTTGGAAAGTGGTTCATCAAAGAGAAAGACCTTGGGTTTACGGACAATAGCCCGACCAACTGCTACCCGCTGACGTTGTCCCCCAGAGAGCTCCTTAGGACGGCGTTTGAGTAGTTTTTCAATACCCAGGATTTCAGCTGCTTCCTGCACCCGCTGGTCAATCTCCTCCTTGGGCAACTTACGTAACTTTAGGCCAAAGGCCATATTGTTATAGACATCCATATGGGGGTAGAGGGCATAATTTTGAAAGACCATAGCGATATCACGGTCTTTGGGAGGGATATCATTAACTAAGCGGTCTGCTATGTAAATCTCACCAGAGGTTACCTCCTCTAAGCCAGCTATAGCCCGCAAGGTGGTGCTTTTCCCACAGCCAGAAGGGCCAACCAGTACGGCAAATTCCTTATCCTCAATATCGATGCTAATATTATCGACTGCTACCACCTCTTTAAATTTTTTGGTTACATTCTTTAAGGTGACTCTAGCCATATGTAAACTCCTTCTAACAAAAAATTTTTATTATTTATTATTATCAATTATTATATCAAAAGGACTCTTCCTATCAACCAAAATCCCACAACAGGGCAGCAGCTCCTGCTACCCCAGCATATTCTCCTAACATACCAAAGACAATTTTTAGATCTGTTAAATGGTATCTCATCGCCCTGTGAAAAACAATATCTTTAATTGGATTAAGTAGCTTATCACCTTCATTAGTTATCCCACCAACCAGAACCACCATCTCCGGGTTTAAAAGATTTACCAGGGTGGTAATCCCGATACCCAGATATTCAATGGCCTCCTCTACAATGTCTTTAACTATAGGATTCCCCTCTCGAGCTTGTTCAAATATTTTTACTAAACTAATCTGATTAGAATTATTTTGATAAAAAATACTGGGGTCACTTATTTCTAATTCTTTAATTCTTCTGGAAACTCTATTTTTAATTCCAGTAGCAGAAGAATAGGCTTCCAAACAGCCAAAATTCCCACAATTACAGAGAGGTCCATCTTTATTTACAATTATATGACCTGCCTCTCCAGCTACATTATTTTTTCCATGATAGATTTTTCCCTGAAATATTAGTCCTCCTCCAATACCAGTTCCTAAGGTCAGACAGACCAACTCATCAACACCCTGAGCTATACCAAAAGACTTTTCTCCCCAGGCAGCCGCATTAGCATCATTTTCTATCTTTACCGATATCTGAAATTCTTCCTTGATGATTTCGCCAAGTGGTACTTCTTCCCATCCTGGTAAATTGGGGGCAAAATGAATAATCCCTTTCTGAAAATCAAGGGGCCCAGGAGCACCTATACCAATACCACTTATGCTTTTGATTTCTAAATCAGATTGTCTGATTATCTGATAGATACCCTGCTTTATTCTGGTAATGGTTACCTCTTTATCTTGCTGGGCATTGGTAGGAATCTTGAGATAGTCTTTAATAACACCATCCCCGCTGACTAAAGCAATTCTAATATTAGTTCCACCTAAATCAACTCCAATAGCAAATTTTTCTTTTTCTATTCCTTTTTGATGTTTATTATTATTTCTTTTCATTTAGAATTCTTTCCCTTAAGCATTATTTATTTATCCCTTGATGGAACCAGCCAAAATTCCCCTCACAAAATAACGCTGTAGACTTAAAAAAATTATTAACGGTAATAGCATAGAAACAAAAGCAGCTGCAGTTAATAATTCCCAATTCTGCCCATAGGAACCGACCAGGGCACTTATTCTAACGGTTAAGGGAGCTACATCTGGTGTTCCTCCTAAATAGACCAATGCTACTAACAGATCATTCCATACCCAGATAAATTGAAATATAGTAATGGAAGCAAGGGCTGGTACTGATAATGGTAAAACAATGCTCTTGAAGATCTGAAAGGTAGTAGCACCATCAATGGTAGCTGATTCAAATATTTCACTGGGTAGACCAGAGACAAAATTGTACATCAAATAGATCACTAAAGGTAGACCATAGCCAGCGTGTGCCAGCCATATGCCCAAAAAAGAACCAGATAAACCAAGCTGATTAAATATCCTTAAAATAGGAATTAGAGTCATCTGTAAAGGAACTACCAACAATCCTACAAAAAGGATAAAGAAAAAACGCCTTCCCCAAAATTCCATCCAGGCAAAGGCATAAGCGGCAAAAGAAGCAATAATAATGGGTATAATACAGGCGGGTATAGTGATAATTAGAGTATTTACAAAAGCCCTTCCTATACCAATATTAGTGATAACATCTTTATAATTACTCAAGGTAAATTGGGTAAAGTCAAAAGGATTAGCAAATACCGTCCACCAGCCAGAGGAAGCTACCTCGGAAGCCGGGCGAAAAGAGGTAATCAATAATCCTGCAGTGGGTAAAATCCAAATAAGTGCTACCAAAATAATAAAGATATGCAGGGGAAGACTTAATAAAAACCGATTCTGCTTTGCTATCATCGAAAAGCCTCCTGTTCTCTAAAACGTTGCACATTAATAATTATCATAGGTATAATAAACAAAAGTAATAAACTAGCAATAGCACTCGCTCTTCCATAGTTTCGGAAAATAAACATCTCTTTATACATACGGTTGGCAATAACTTCGGTGGAAAATGCACCATTAGTCATAACATAGACTATATCGAATACCTTCAAAACATTAATAAACATCGTAGTAGCCACCACTGCCACAGTTGGTTTCATTAAAGGTAGAGTAATTTTCCAGAAAATCCGGTACTCATTGGCACCATCTACTCTGGCTGCCTCTAATAATTCTCGAGGAATCCCTTTATAACTGGCTGATAATACCACCAGGCAAAAACCAGTCCAGATCCAAATACCCACTATGATCAAACAAATATTATTTATCCAGGGTCGTTCAATCAACCAGGGAATTGGTTGTCTCCCCAAAAAGGTTAAGAAGGCATTCAAAATACCTATCTGGGCACTTCCTGTTGGTCGATATGAGTATACAAATTTCCAGATAACTCCAGCTCCCACAAATGAAATAGCCATAGGCATAAATATTATAGATTTTACCAGCGATTCATAACGCACTCTATCCAGTATCACTGCTAAAATCAATCCCAAAAATACCGTAAGAGGCACAAAAAGGGCTACCCATAATAAATTATTGCGAAAGGCAGATAACATTACCTCATTGGTAAAACAGTAGATATAGTTGGCAAATCCTACCAATTTTTCTGATTGTGGTCCGAAAAAGGAAATAACAAGGGTATTAAAGGAAGGATAAATCAGAAAAAATACTAAAGTGGCTAAAGCTGGGATGACATATAACCAGGGAGTAAACCAATGTGTTCGCATAATAGTCCATCTCCTTTATGATTAGTGGTAATAAAAAAATAGTAGTTAGCTGATTATTTGCAATAAATAAACCAGCTAACTACTTAAATTAACTACCTATCATCATTAAATCGAAATAAAATACTATTTCCCATAAGCATCCACCGCTGCTGCCTCAATCTGCGCTAATACCTCTGGTAAAGGATATCCACTAATATAATCAAGTATCCCAGTCCAGAAAGCACCAGAACCTACTGCAGCCGGCATAAGATCGGAACCATCAAAACGAAAAACAGAAGCTTCGCCTAAAAATTTAGCTGCTTTACGAGTGATATCATCGGGATAGACCATAGGATCAACCTTTTGGTTAGGTGCTAATTTACCCAACTCACCAACCCAGATTTCCTGGGCCTGGGCCGAGGCAATATATTCCATAAAGGCTCGAGCCTCTGGCGTATCATTAAACATAGCCAGCATGTCAGCAGCGCCTAAGGCTGGAATCCCATATTCCTCTTTAATGGACGGGAAGGGGAAGAAGTCAAAATCTTCACCAGGAACTAAATCTGGAAAATGTTCCAGCATAAAGCTTTTGATAAAGGTAGCTTGACGATGCAGATAGGCATTAGGAGGATCGGTAAATAAGGCATCCGGTGAATCAGCAAAGTTAATAGTCAAAACTGCCTTGGGACCTCCATAAACATATTCCTCATTCAGGACAATTTGTCCAAAAATTTCAAAAGCCTCCACTATTTTTTCATCGGTCCAGGGGATTTCATGATTAACCCAGGCATCATAGGTTTCTGGAGGGGCAATTCGCAGTAAAATATCCTCGATCCAATCAGTACCTGGCCATCCACTGGCTGCTCCTGATTCTACGCCAATACACCAGGGGGTATTTCCATCAGCTATCATTTTATCTGACAATTCCATCAGTTCATCCCAGGTGCTGGGCACTTGATAACCGGCAGCTGCAAACGCTTTCGGATTATACCAGACCATACTCTTTAAGTCAGCAGAAATAAATATCGAATAAAGTTTTCCATCATAGGAGCCCAAATCCAGCCACGCCTGAGAATAATCAGAAAGTAATTTCTCTCTATCCATAAAAGTAGCTAAAGGAACCAGTTTACCGTCTTTGGCAAATTCTATCATCTGACCGGGGTTAGGCATAACCGAAATATCAGGTGGGTTTCCGGCTTCTACCCTGGTGGTAAGGATAGCGGGTAAATCACGGGTGCCGGTAAATTCAACTTTAATCCCGGTTTCTTCTTCAAATGGTGCCACCATCTTGGTAAAGGCATCGGCCTCCGCACCGGTCCATACCCCCATTACCGTGACACTCTTCTGTTCAGCATTCACCGGCATAAACAGCAAAGATATTAAACCTACCAGCACAATGAAAAGATAAAAATGTTTTCTCATAGTATATAAACCTCCTTAATTAATTTATAAAATATTTTTTTTAAAATACTAATTTATCAAATAGTCAATCCCTCCTTCCCTCTTAGCAAAATATTAAAGGACTAATTGAGCAAGATATTCAAGGGGAATCCTTCCCCTTGATAACCCCTGAAAGAAAAATACAATTCAAGAAAATTCTATCTTGTTTTAGCAACAAGATATTCAGGGGAGGTATCCTCTGAAACCCCTCAATTATCAGTATTGAGTATCTAGTATTTAGTTTAAATGTTAGTTAAAAAATAAAGAAAAATACCTTTTCAAGAAATGCATATCTTGTTTTGCTAAATTTTTTTATAACAAATCAATCCTTTATTTTAAGGTATCGGAATTATTGAAATTCCGACACCTTAAAATAGGTAGTCTTCTTCATTAATAATAATATAAATACAAGCTGGATGCAAATTTAATTACAACAAGAATAAAGTTAATACGAACAACATGGTATGTTTATTTCTCATTATAGTAAAAATATGTTATTATATAAATGATAAATCATGTTGTATTACTAAAATATCTGAGTCAATTCCAATTTAGAGGGTTTGTTAATATGTCACGCATTATGGTAATATCCAATCGTCTTCCTATCACTGTAACCAAGGTAAAAGATAAGTTAACCTATCAGCAGAGTGTAGGTGGATTAGCAACTGGAATATCATCATTTCAGAAAGAATATAAATGTCTTTGGGTAGGATGGCCGGGCATTTCCACAGAGCAACTTGATAATAAAGAAAAAGAAAGTTTATCATCCAGAATGGATAAAATGGGATATTACCCTGTTTTTTTATCCCAGGCTCATATTGAAGAATACTACAATGGCTTCTGTAATAAAACTATCTGGCCTTTATTTCACTGTTTTACTCAATATACAGAATATGTAAATCACTTATGGGAAGCCTATAGACATGTTAATCAAATTTTTTGTCAGACCATTCTTGATATAATCCATCCTCATGATATTATCTGGATTCACGATTATCATCTTATGTTATTACCACAACTATTGAGAAAAAGGATGCCTAATTTAAACATTGGATTTTTTCTCCATATACCTTTCCCCCCCACTGAAATCTTTCGTTTGCTTCCCTGGCGAAGAGAAATATTAGAAGGACTAATGGGCGCTGACCTAATTGGTTTTCACACCTATGATTATGTTCAAAATTTTCTGGATTCCCTTCTTCGCTTACGTGGATATGAAAATAGTCTAGGACTGATTAATTATCAAAATAGAATAGTAAAAGTAGATTGTTTTCCCATGGGAATCGATTTTGACCGATTCTTCTATTCCTCCGAACAGAAAAAAACAAAAAATGAGATACAGAAAATAAGTAAGAAAATCAAAAAAAACAAAATTATAATTTCAGTTGACCGCTTAGATTATACCAAAGGTATTTTGGAACGATTAAAGGCCTTTTTAACTTTCTTGGAAGACAATCCAGAATACTTAGAAAAAGTAATCATGATTATGGTAGCTGTCCCTTCTCGCACTGATGTTGAACAATATCAACAATTAAAGCAACAGGTTGATGAAACAATTGGTTATATTAATGGGAAATTTGGAAAGATAGGCTGGTCTCCCATCTGGTATCTATATCGTTCATTACCTTTTCATGAGTTATCGGCTCTTTATTATATCGCTGATGTTGCTTTAATAACACCTCTTAAAGATGGTATGAATCTAATCGCTAAAGAATATGTCGCTACCAAAAAAGATGCTTTAGGAGTACTCATTCTTAGTGAAATGGCTGGTGCCGCCAATGAGATGGGTGAAGCACTTATCGTCAATCCCAATAATCGTACTCAGATTTGCTGGTCTTTAAAATATGCCTTAAATATGGAAGAAAAGGAGCAACAAAAAAGGATTTTAAACCTTCAAAAACGTTTAAAAAATTATGATGTTAAAAAATGGGCAGAGGATTTTAAAGAAAACTTAGTTAAAATTAAAAATACCCAAAATAATCTTACTGCCAAATATCTTTCACCAAAAAATAGATTAAAAATTATAAAAGATTACCAAAGAAGTCATCAACGCTTATTTTTATTAGACTATGATGGAACACTTGTTCCCCATTATTTTAAATTCAAACAATACCTTCCTTCTCAAGAGGTCATCGATACCATAAATCTACTCAGTCAGGATCCCAAGAATAAGGTAGTCATTGTTAGTGGTAGAGAAAAAGATGTTTTAGAAAGTTGGTTTAAAAATGTAAAAGTAGATCTAATTGCCGAACATGGAGCCTGGTTAAAAAAGAATTCTCAGGAATGGAAAACTATCGAACCATTAAAAAAAGAATGGAAAGACCAGATTAGACCTATTTTAGAATTGTATACTAATCGTACCCCAGGTTCTTTTATTCAAGAAAAAGAATATTCACTGGTCTGGAATTATACTAATACCGAGCCTAGCTTTGGCCGTACTCGGGCAATGGAATTAATGGATTCGTTGACCCATTTAACTTCTAATTTAAATTTAGAAGTTATTCATGGAGAAAAAGTGATAGAAATTAAATCAACAGGGATTAACAAAGGTATTACTGCTTACCAATGGATATCGGAGAAAAATTGGGATTTTATTATGGCAATTGGTGATGATTGGTCTGATGAGGAAACATTTGCCCACTTGCCAGATTCAGCATACTCTATTAAAGTTGGACAGGGCATTTCACGTTCAAAATATAATATCCATTCCTCTACAGAGGTTCGTGCCTTATTAAAAGAATTAGCCAAAAAATCGTTGTCAACTAAGCAACTTTAGTGTAACAGAGATATTCAAGGGGAATCCTTCCCCTTGAGATCCCCTGAAAGAAAATACAATTCAAGAAAATACTATCTTGTTTGCAAAACAAGATATTCAAGGGGAATCCTTCCCCTTGAGATCCCCTGAAAGAAAATACAATTCAAGAAAATACTATCTTGTTTGCAAAACAAGATATTCAAGGGGAATCCTTCCCCTTGAGATCCCCTGAAAGAAAATACAATTCAAGAAAATACTATCTTGTTTTAGTAACAAGATATTCAAGGGGAATCCTTCCCCTTGAGATCCCCTGAAAGAAAATACAATTCAAGAAAATACTATATCTTATTTGCAAACAAGATATTCAAGGGGAATCCTTCCCCTTGAGATCCCCTTTATTTC
>JAGPKD010000148.1 GCA_018054125.1 Candidatus Oleihabitans oleiphilus
GCCTTAAAAGATGCTATTATTGATGTTCCAGGAATAAAGGTAGGACATAGTCAGGATTTAAAGGCTGCTACTGGTTGTACGGTAGTCATTTGTGAAGAGGGAGCGGTTACGGGAGTAGAGGTGAGAGGTGGAGCTCCTGGAACACGCGAAACCGACCTTCTGAAACCCGTTAATTTAGTGGAAAAAGTTCAAGCTATCTACCTTGGGGGAGGGAGTGCTTTTGGATTAGATGGAGCATCAGGTGTTATGAAGTACCTGGAAGAACGAGGAATAGGATTTGATGTGGGATTAACCAGAGTCCCTATTGTTCCTGGTGCAGTTCTTTTTGATCTGGCTGTGGGGGATTATCGAATTCGGCCAAATATTGATATGGGCTATGAAGCCTGTCTGAATGCTTCAGAAAGGGAAACGAGACAGGGTAATATTGGAGCTGGAACAGGTGCTACGGTGGGGAAGATAATGGGTGGGCAATATTGTATGAAGAGTGGTATTGGTACAGCCAGTTTTAGGTGTCAAGAATTAATGGTAGGTGCAATTGTGGCAGTAAATTGTTTTGGAGATGTCATTGACCCTGATACCGGAGAGATTATTGCTGGAGCTTTAACTGAAGATAAAAAAGGATTTGTTAATACCATGTCTGTTTTAAAGAGTAGCCCTATAGATAAGGATGCCGGGAGTCATTTTCCTACCAACACTACCCTAGGGGTTATTGCTACTAATGCTAAATTAACAAAATCGGAAGCAACAAAGATCGCTATGATGACTCATAATGGTCTGGCTCGGGTAATTATTCCGGTCCATACCATGTATGATGGTGACACTATTTTTTGTGCCAGTGTTGGAGAAGTAGAAAGTGATGTGAATTTAGTCGGTGCTCTCTCTGCCGAAGTTATGGCTCAAGCAATTGTAAAAGCCATAAAAAATAGTGAGCCACTTTATGGTCTTCTCAGTTATAAGAATTTATTTTAATTCTTAAAAAGAAATTTTATTTGAGATAAAAAAACACCTAACATGACGAGGACTAAATCATTAGATACCCAGAAGTAGAAAGGAACCAGATTCATGAAAATTACTATTGTTGGTGCCGGTGCCATGGGTTCTCTCTTTGGGGGTTTGCTGGCAGAATCAGGGAACGAGGTCTTACTTATTGATATCTGGCAGGAACACGTAGATGCCATTAATAATAAAGGCTTGTGGATAGAGGGATTAAGTGGAGATAGATTTATAAAGATAAAGGCAGCTACTAAAGCCAGCAAAACTTGTGGTAGTTCGGATTTATTGATTGTCTTTGTGAAGTCCTATCATACTGAGACAGCGGCTAAAAATATATCTTCCTTAGTAGGGGAAAACACTGCCATTTTGACCCTCCAGAATGGTTTAGGGAATTTTGAGATATTAAGTGATATCCTGGGTTACCAAAAGGTAGTAGCCGGGACTACTTCTTATGGTGCTACCATCTTAGGACCAGGGAGGGTTCGGCATGCTGGGGTAGGTCCCACTGCTATTGGGGAATTAGATGGTAAAATTACTCCTCGCCTCAAGGAAATAGCACAATTATTTAATGAGGCAGGCATTAAGACTGAAACCACTAACAATGTGATAGGCTTAATCTGGAGTAAACTATTAATCAATGTGGGTATTAATGCCTTAGGGGCAATACTTCAGGTGAAAAATGGTGCACTAATTAGGGGAGAACATACACTAAAATTACAAAGAGTTTTGCTTGAGGAGGCTCTGGAGGTAGCTCGAAAAAAGAAGATTGAGCTAACTCATCAAAATATGATAGAGGAAGTTACCCAAATTTGTGAAAAGACCAGAGATAATCTCAATTCTATGTTACAGGATGTCTTAAAGAAGAGAAAGACAGAAATCGATTTTATTAATGGTGCCATTGTCCGGGAGGGTGAAAAATTAAATTTATCTACCCCGGCTAATCAGATTATAACTGAGCTTATAAAAGCCCTGGAAGAGAGTTATGATAAACAGATCTAGATTTAGAAGGAGATGATAAAATGGAAAAAAGCAAGAAGAAAACTATGATTCCTGAATTTCTGGCTAGGAAACAAGAAGGTAAGAAATTTACCATGGTTACTGCTTATGATTATGCCTTGGCCACTCAGGTGAACAAAACTGATATTGAAATGATATTAGTAGGAGATTCAGCAGCAATGGTCATGCTGGGTTATCAGAGTACAGTTCCCATTGATTTAGATACCCTCCTTATTTTGGCGAAGGCAGTAGTGAAAGGCGCACCCAATACCTTTATCGTAGGAGACATGCCTTTTCTTTCTTATGAGGTAAGTAAAGAGAAGGCCATAGAAAATGCTGGTAGATTTATGAAAGAGGCAGAGGTAGATTGTGTAAAATTAGAGGGTGGTAAGAGAATGGCTGATGCCGTAGCTGCCATGGTTAAAGCGGGGATACCAGTCATGGGTCATATCGGATTAACCCCTCAGAGCAGTTCTCAGTTAGGTGGTTTCAGGGTGCAGGGTAAAGATTTAAGTGCTGCTGAAAGATTACTGGAAGATGCCTTATCTTTAGAGCAAGCAGGAGCCTTCAGCATCGTATTAGAAGGTATTCCCAATCCGGTGGCTCAGATCATTACGGAGAGACTTAAAATTCCTACTATCGGAATAGGAGCGGGACCTTTCTGTGATGCCCAGGTCCTGGTTATTCATGATTTATTGGGTCTTTTTGAACGATTTGTGCCAAGATTTGTTAAGCAATATGCCCAAATAGGTCAAGATATAGTCAAAGCACTTTCTGCATTTGATAAAGAAGTAAAGACAGGAGCCTTCCCTGATGAAGAGCATAGCTACCATTTAAAAGCAGAACAAGAAAAAGAAATTATAAAACACCTTAAAGATTTACCGTAATCATAATCAAGAAAATAGTAATCAGACGATAAGTTTGAGATATTAGTAAAGTTATTATGGAAGGGTATTTCAGAGAGGAATTAAAGATAAAATTTCTTTAATACAAAGCTAATAAAGGGAGGAAAAATAAATAAAATGAATAATGATGATATCAGTATCAAACAGAAATATGAAAAATATATCAATACTTACAGTGTAAAGAAAATGGAAGATGTAGTTATAAGTCATGCTGAGGGAGCCTCCGTTTATGATATGAGAGGCAAGGAATACCTTGATTGTTTTGCCGGTATTGCGGTAAATAATGCCGGACATAGAAACCCAAAAATAATTCAAGCGGCCAAAGAACAAATGGATAAATTAGTTCATTGCTGTGCTTATGTCTATTATTCTGAACCTCCTGCCTTGCTGGCCGAGAAATTGGCTTACTATACGCC
>JAGPKD010000149.1 GCA_018054125.1 Candidatus Oleihabitans oleiphilus
GCTGGAATATTTTCATAATTTTTCTTCAGCTTATCATAGTTTTCTCTGGTAATCTTTATCAATCTGAATACCAAATATTTCATGTTCCTAAGACGACTGATATCTAAATTAAATTTGGTTAGATATTTGAGGTTGTTTAGGTATTCTCTTTTCTTATCGATTTCTCTGGACTTTTCTTCAATCTCGAAAGTAGTAGCCAGAACCTGGCTATAAAGGTCGGAAAATTGTTTCATAAAATCATCGTAGTTATAATCCTCACTTAAATATTCTCTCTTTAAACCTGGTTTTATATCAAAAAGCTCTTGAAATAAATTAACCATTTTTTCATCTTCTGCCAAATCCCGCTTTTGAGAATAAGATTTTAAAAAAGGTATCTCTTCTAAAGCTGTAATATTTTTTTCAGTAGGAGGCAGAAAAAAATCAGCTGAATTTACTCGAGATAGGGCATTAATCATATGCATACTGCCATTGAGAATAACCACCCGCAAAACTTTATTTAAAATATTTTGGGGACCAATGATTCCCATTATTTTCATTTTCTCTACACTCATAAGTAAGTCTCCTATAATTTAAGCCACTTTTACCAGAAATTTTTTGGCTTCTTCCCTGGGTAGGTCATACCTGATACTCTCGATGATGGAAATAATATCTTTTATCTCCAGCTCAAATTGCCATACATAGGCTATAGTTTGAATGATACTCAAAGGAGCTTTACGACTTAATTCTCTCAGTTGGTAATATATATATCTGTTAATACGTCTTTCCATATAGATATTGGTAGATAGCTCTTCTTTTTTAAATAAAAATCCATAGGCCGAAGCTAAAACCATTTGATATAATTGTTCCAGATTCTCTGTATAACACATTTTTTGGCGATCTTTATACGTTAATTTATCACCAAAATTAATAGTATAATTCAATAACTCCTCCGGTGATAAATGGTAAAATTTTTTCCCCCGGTATATCCACTGAATATTATCTAAATCGGCCACTAAGCCTTCCCACTTTTTCACTAAATCCCTATCTTTCGAAGAAATCTTCAGCCTTCGGCTGCGAATAATATTGAAATAACCGGTATCTAAAGCCATTTCAAAGCGGAAAAGATTCTCTCTTTTGCCATCAACTAATGGTATTAAAAACTCGAAAAACTCCGATCCTTCCAGTGAGTATATCAAATCTCTGATCGTCTTAGCTTGGTAAAGTTTTTCCGGTTTGATTTGACTGTATTTACCCAAAAAAGAAAGAGGCTTCTCAATATCTCCTGACTCTCTGCCATTAAAAATACTTCTGGCAAGGGTTTTTAAGTCCTCTATCTCATATTTTATATAAAGAGAACGGATAAATTTCTTATAATCTCCCCGAAAATAATGAATCAGCTTATCTATATTTTTAATCATATTGCGCTTTAAAATCTCTTCAATGTCTCGCCTGCTTACTGTATCAGGTTTAATTTCGCCCAAAAGCTGGCCATAAGAAACATGCTCTTTTAGATAGCGAGCTGCTTCAGCAACGGATTTCATTTTAAGCAGATTCAAATAATCCTCTCTCTTTAAAAATTCCCCTTCCATAACTCTTATTTTAGTATTTATTGCCGCATAGACGATAACCTTATCCATAACTCTATCTGTTACTTTCCAGAATTTTTTTAACTATCTCCTCAGTAATATCTGCGAGGTGTGTTTCAAATTTCTGAGTCATATCCTCAAGTAGCTCTTTATTATTCAACTTTAATTGATTCACTTCCTGTTGGGCTTCCTGGTGTATCTTTTGCACCGCCGCTCTTGTTTCTTCTTCGATTAGTCTTTTATAATGATTTATGATTTTTACTTCTTCTTCTTTATATCTTTTGGTCAGTTCAGCCAGCTGTTTTTTTCTTTTTTCATTTATTTCTATTGCTTTGGAATCCAGGTTAATAAGATTATCCAGAATATCTTGCTCTTCCAAAATTCCACCTTCTTTCATTTTCATTAATCAGCTAACCATTCAAATTTGATTATACTCTTACTGTCAATAAATAAAAAATAGTGCTGGTTTATAATAGTCCTGTCTTTCCTGGTTTTCTATTTTCTAATCTTAACATGGGTAAAATATGGTGGTAGAATATGGCTATGATAGTCATTAAAGAAATTCAAGCAAAATCGATTCTCTCTAAATCAAAAGTCTATGAATATGTTATCAATCCTTACTTAGGTTGCCAGCATAGTTGCACTTATTGCTATGCCCGCTTTATGAAAAAGTACTCTGGTCACCGGGAACCCTGGGGTCAATTTATTGATGTCAAAGTTAATGCGCCAGAATTGTTAAAAAAAGAAATTGCCCACAAAAAACAGGGAAAGGTCTGGATAAGTGGAGTATGTGATCCCTATCAGCCTCTGGAGGCAACATATAAACTTACCCGTCAGTGCCTGGCCATACTGGCTGAAAATAATTGGCCAGTAATAGTGCAAACCAAATCACCTCTGGTTTTGCGAGATATAGATATACTAAAAAAAGGAGGAAATTTTCAGGTCGGTTTTAGTATTGCTACCGCTGAGGAGGCTATCAGGAAATTATTCGAACCAGATGCCCCTTCGATAAAAGAAAGAATGGCAGCCCTGGAGAAATTACATCAAGCCGGTATAAAGACCTATGCCATGATTGCTCCTCTACTTCCTGGGGCAGAAGATCTCGCCGAAATCCTGGTTGGCAAAGTGGACTACATAATTATGGATAGAATGAACTATAATCATGCTGATTGGGTTTATCAAAAATACGGTCTGGAAGACAAAAAGACTGCTGAATTTTTTCAGCAGATTGAAAAGCGAATCTCTTTAGCCTTCCAAAAATTAGGCATTAAAATTAATTCTGATTAGATTAATTTAGAGTAAAATTCATTTCAGGAATCTTTTATTCTCCTGGCGTATAGTTATCCCTTCTTGGTCCAATCTCTCCAGAAAGGGAATCATATATTTTCGGCTCATGCCCAGTATATTTCTCACCTCTTCCAGGGTAATGGATTTATGGACTTTTAAATACTCTACAATTTGTTCTTTCATTCTTTGAAAATTTTCTTTTTCCATCAATATGCCATCAGTAAGCTTAACAATTAGGTCCTCTTGGAGTAGGTACTTAACCACTTCTTGACTACCAGGGTATGTTTCAGAAAGGAATTTTTCAGTAGGAGGATTGGTAGGGTTATTTTTTAAAAGCCTTAAAATGTTATTAATCATTTCCTGTTTTTGGACTGAAATAGCCGGCCGGTAGGAAGGGAGAGAAATTTTTCCTTTCTGAAATACAATTTCGCCTTCTTGGGCCAGCTGCTGTAATAG
>JAGPKD010000150.1 GCA_018054125.1 Candidatus Oleihabitans oleiphilus
ACCCTGGCTTGTGTAGGAGGATGTTTCCAGGGTATTCTAAGAAATCCCTTAGCTGATCCCTACATCCTGGGCGTATCAGCAGGAGCAGCCCTGGGTGCCTGCTCTGCTATTGCCCTGCAATATGCCACTGGATTGTACTTGATGAATATATTACCCATTTTTGCTCTTCTTGGTGCCTTTCTTTCTATTTTCTTAGTTTACCTGTTATCCAGAAAGAAAGCTCATTTACCTATGGCTGATTTACTGCTAGCTGGAGTAGCAGTTAACTTTTTCTTCTCAGCAATAATTACCCTGCTACTAGCTATTTCCAGGCGCGAAATACACTCTATGGTATTCTGGTTAATGGGTGACCTATCCACTGCCAGCTGGCAGAAGATCTCCCTGATTTTTTTACCGGTTTTTATAGGCACCCTACTTCTAATCTCTTCCTCTCTGGAACTAAATGCTATAGCTCTAGGGGAAGAAGAGGCCTTACATCTTGGTATTCAGACCGAGAAGTTAAGAATAAAAATTTTTTTAATTGGCTCAGTTATGATTGCCATCGTGGTTTCTTTTACTGGCTTGATTGGTTTTGTGGGATTAGTCATCCCCCATATTGCCCGTCTACTGGTAGGACCAGACCATCGTATTATGCTACCCGTCTCAGCTTTAGCTGGTTCTGCCTTCTTAATAATCTGTGATACTATAGCTCGAAGCATTATTGCCCCCACTGAAATACCCATTGGTGCCATTACCGCCCTTATTGGGGCACCACTTTTTATTCACTTATTACAGAGGAGGAATGAAACTGATGAATACTGACCAAAAACCAATTATTTCTTTAGAAAATGTTACTTTTTCCTATAATCAAAAACCTGTACTCCAGGACATAAATTGGTCTGTAGAGCCTGGACAATTCGTGGGAATTATTGGGCCTAACGGTTCCGGTAAAACAACCCTGTTAAAATTAATCTCAGGTATCCTAACTCCTCAAAAGGGTAACATTAAATTATTTAATGAAGATATTAAAACAATACCCAGAAAGAAAATGGCTAAAATAGTCTCAGTGGTGCCTCAGGAATCCTATATAGCCTATAATTATAAAGTAAAAGAGGTCGTTTTTATGGGGAGAATTCCTTATATTAATCAATGGCGGGGAGAGACCATTCAGGACTACCAGATTTCTAAAGAGGCCATGGAAAAAACAGATTCTTTAATCCATGCTGAGAAAGGAATTCACCAAATCAGTGGTGGTGAAAGGCAAAGAGTCTACATTGCCAGAGCTCTGGCACAATCTCCCAAAATACTTATGCTGGACGAATTTGCTTCCCATCTGGATTTAAATTATAAATATGAAATTATTAAAATTTTACAGGAAGCCCTGAGAAAAGAGGTTATGGGTATTATATCAGTTTTCCATGACCTTAATCTGGCCAGTTATTGTTCAGATCAGCTCATCTTACTAAATCAGGGCAGCATAGAAAGAAAAGGAACACCCCAGGAAGTCATTAATGAGCAGACCTTAAAAAAAGTTTATCGTACTAAACCTTATATTATACAGCATCCGGAACTTTCCATTCCCCAGATTATTATGTAAGTTGCTGTTTAAAAAATATGGAAAAATTGGTTTACTTTTTTCTTAATAGACTCCTTTACCTAAACCTAAAGACAAATCTGTCAAAGAACCATCTCTCTCACAGCTTCATTTTTTTATATAATTCCACTGCCACTTCTGCAACAAAGGTTTCTATAATATTATCAGGGTTAAATACCTCTTTTCCAAAAGTTTCTATATGAAATTGGATAGCGGATTTTACCTCTTCAAGTGCTTCTTCGTAGGTATCACCCTCACCAACTACCAGCCTTTTAGTCCTAAAGGATAGGTCACATATCCCTCAGGATGTTTTTCCACGATTATTTTTAACGTAGCATTTTTTTCACTGACCTGCCTGTTTACTGGCAGGTTAATTAATAGCGCTTTATTTCATTATGGGACAGGTTTTTCCAGAAACACCAATCTCGTTCCTTAACTTCCTTTACCGGTAAAACAGATTTATTATCCTTTAGAATTGTTTTTATCTTCCCTTCTAAAAAGACATATTCTTCACCTGATAGGGTAACACCATGTTCAGTGCCTACTTCATCTATTTTACCTTCGCCCATCTGATATAAATCGCTAACTTTATATTTGGTCATCTTCTCCACCAAAAAATGGCTTCCCCTGAAACGGCCGTCATTCCCGCTAAGGCGCAATCCAACTCCGGCTAAAGCACCGATAACTCCCTCACCAGTGCCACCATGTTCTGACAAATAAATTGATAATCGCTCTAGCTCTGCCAGGCTATACGCTTCTTCTTTGTCTATTTTTTCTCTTTTAGCTCTTTGTCCAAAAGAGATTAGCTGTTCAGGAATGCTCAGTTTATCTGGAAAAACCACACATAAACCAGGATCCGATTCAGGTGCAGCTTCTTTTTTGATATAAGAAATGGCTAAATCAATTATACTATTGACGGTTTCTCTTTCGGCAATTACCCCGGAAAAACACATCACACTATTATGAGAAGTATAGGGAATAGAAGGATGGACCAACAACTGGTGTCTGGTTATCCTATCAGTTGTTCCCCATTGCTTCTTTTCAATATCATTTCTTATTTTTTCTAACAAATGACCTGTCCCCGGCCAATTTTCCCGATCAGTATCATCGATGGCTAAAAGATATCTCATTTAACTTTTTAAACCTCTCCTTTTCTTAAACGCATTCCCTCACCCTTTAATATCTTCTCCACATATTCATCTGATAAATCCCATTCATAAAAATTTGAATAGAAATATTTAACCTCTTCCGGTAAATTAATATCTTCAAATAAATCCGGATATAATAATTTAGCAGTCCACAGAATTGCCAGAGGGGTTTCTATGGCATTAGTAGGATGACCCCATCGGGAAACACCATTAGGCATCTTATAAACTCTCTTATTTTTTACGGCCTGTAAATTCGCCCATTGCTCATTAGTCAGAATATATTTATCAACATTTTCCTCATTGACGATGATGACTTCCGGATCCCAAAGTAATATCTGCTCCAAACTAGCAAAATATTTATTTTCTAAAAATTTTAAATCAGCATCCAGGGAGACATTATGCGCCCCGGCAATTTCCAGCCACTCGGCTGCTAAAGTGCCACGAGCATCGGTTCTGGTGGCTTCATTTACCGAATGGTATACCGTGACTCTTTCCGAAAAAGGAATTTTTTCTATTCTTTCC
>JAGPKD010000151.1 GCA_018054125.1 Candidatus Oleihabitans oleiphilus
TAATCTGGCTGCAATAGAGATTAATCATGGCAATTATAATAACGCCAAGGCAATCTTGGGAAAGATACTCCAGATAGACCCTTTCAATTACGATGCTAAAAATAGCCTTGAAGAGACAGAGAGGAGGCTGAAAGGATTAAGTATAATATAAAGGTTTTCTAAAAATATGAAGATATTGTTAGGGCATGGTCTTTATGACCCTAAGGGAAATGGAGCGCACCTTGTAAAGGCTATAAAGAAGGTAGCAGAGAAAATTTTTAATTATGGGCAAGACGATGATTAAACCTTGGCAAAAATGGGCGGTAATGATAGATATAAATAATGTCTGCGGACATAACTGTATTTATTGCCCAAAGCATATAAGGCACCTAAGAAAAGACCAAATTACTCAGATGACCGAAGATGAGATAATCAGGGCGATAAAATCTTTGGAGGGTTGGCCTGGGAAGATCGGCTTTACCGGTGGCGAGCAGTCAATTCTGCATAAAAATTGTTAATATAAAAAATTATGATTCAAACAAAAGAAGAAATAGAAAAATGGTATTCAAAAGACGATCCTTGGGAGTATGAAGATAATCCTGATGATTTAAAAAGGAAAGATATTCTTTTAGCGGAAATACCAAAGAGAGTGTATGAGAATGTTTTAGATATAGGATGCGGACATGGATTTATTACAAGGGATTTGCCTGGTGAAAGGATTCTTGGAATAGACATTTCCGAAGAAGCGATTAGAAAAGCAAAAAATTATGAAAATAAAAGGTTAAAATTTTTTTGTGGATCTATTTTCGAACTTCATAAACTATTTTCAGAATCTTATGATCTAATTATTATTACTGGTGTGCTTTACCCTCAATATATAGGAGATTCATCCAATCTGGTTTACATGACAATAGATAGGTTATTAAAAGATAATGGCATACTTATAAGCGTGCATATTGATGAATGGTATAAGTGTAAATTTCCCTACTTGGTGTTAAAGGAATACTACTATAATTACAGAGAATATACACATAAACTCGAAATTTATGTTAAATAAGGGAAATAAAAGATGATACTTCTATATCATAAAATTTATTTAGAGAGCCCAACGGTATTCTGGATAGATGTGGATAATTTTTATAGACAGATGTGTGAGATAGAACATAAAAAGGTTGTCTATCTTTCAGAATATGATCCAAAAGATGAGGATCAGATAGTAATAACTTTTGATGGTATATATAAAAATGTATTAGAATACGCAGCCCCAATTCTTAATAAATTTGGTTACCCCTTTGAATTATTCATAGTAGGTAATTATATAGGGGAAGACAATTCCTTTGATACACCTGAGCCAAAAGCATTTTTTGCATCAGAAGATGAATTGAAAGAGCTTATAAGATACGGGGGGAGGTTAGAATGGCATAGTAGGTCCCATCCTGATTTTGGAAATATTTATGATGAAAAAATAATAGAAAAAGAACTTGAGATTAAAAAGTCAATAAAATTGTTGGATCCAAAAGGATTTAAATTTTTTGCATACCCTCATGGAAAATTTAATGATAAAGTTCTCAATATTGTAAAAAAGAATTTTATAGGGGCTGTAGCAGATACAGATGGAGATGATAGGGATAAATATAGGCTTACAAGAAAGATAGTAACAAAGGAATCAACTTTTAAAAAATACAAGATTTCAGTAATTATACCATCGTATAAATATGGATGTTTTTTGCCAGAAGCAATTGAATCAGTATTAAGACAAACACGGCCTGTAGATGAAATCATTATTGCCGATGATGCCTCGCCTGACAATACTGGTGAAATTGCAGAAATCTATCAAGATAAGTTTCCTTCCCTTATAAGGTATGTCAAAAACGAAAGCAATCTCGGTATTGTGCGAAATTTTAACAACGCAATAAGATTGGCAAAGGGAGATTATGTTTGCTTTCTTGGGGCTGATAATAGATTCAGGAGTGATTATATTGAGAAAACAGCAAGAGTTCTTGATAAAAATAATGACGTTGCCATTGCATATACTGACTTTGCACTTTTTGGCGTGAGAGCAAAAATGGAATATGAAAAGTTTAATAAGCAATGGCAAGGAGGGATAAAATCAAACTATTATTACATTATAAATTTCCCAGAATTTAATGAAGATACCCTTCAACTGCTAGATCGGGGCATAAACTTCATACATGGTTCTTCTATGTACAGGAAGAAGGTAGCTGAAATGGTAGGCGGTTATAAAGCGAGAGAAAACTTTCCAGAGGACTATAATCTATTCTACAGAATGATAAAATCAGGATGGAAAGCAAAAAGAGCACCATACCCTCTTTTAGAATATAGGCAGCACTCTTTTGACCAGGCAAATATAGTTTTACAATCTTATATGGAACTTAAGTTTTACAAAGAGCAGGCAAAACTTTTGAAAGAAGAAAAAACTAAGTTACAGAACTCTATTTTACGGCTTATTAATGTAGGAGAAAATTTACTTAAACAAGGTGATAATAAAAATGCCTTTGAAATATTCAAAATTGTCTGTGAAATTAATCCTAAAATAAGAATAAATATTGAAACACAAAAAAAACCCGACTTAAATTATATCCCTGAACATATTGAGAAAAAGTTACAAGAAATAGAAAAAATAATTGATAACAATGAGCTTAATAGAGCTGAAACAGAACTACAAAATATTATTAAGAATTATCCAAATTTTGGAGCGGCATATAATGAACTGGGGGGTATCTATTACAGAAAGGGAGAAAAAGAAAAGGCGCTTAATTATATCAGGAAAGCCTCGGAAAATGATCCTTCAGATATATTTATTTTGAAAAATCTTGCAAATCTTTACCTTGAGCTTGGCCATATAGATGAGGCATTAAGTATTTTTGAAAAAGTTATTACTCTTAATCCAAACGACGTGGAAACCCTTGTATCTATTGGACGGATTAGCGAACTGCGTGGAAGGATTGATGATGCCCGTGTTTTTTATGAAACTGCTCTTAACTATGACCCTACTAATAAGGATGTAATAGTGTTAATTGAGGGCTTGCACCAGGACATTCTAAAAGAGGATACCAACCTCTCTAAAAGGATGAAAGAGGACTGGGATAAATGGGCAAAAGAGAGTGCAAGGTATTATGTCCACACAACAGAAAAAGAGGAAAATGAAGAAGAGTTTGATCAGTCAGGAAAGGACAATGTTGATAATATTATTATGCCAAAACTAAACTTAATCACGGATGGAAAGGACCC
>JAGPKD010000152.1 GCA_018054125.1 Candidatus Oleihabitans oleiphilus
TCGGAATTGCCTCTAATAAATTCCTGGCTAAAATTGCCACCAATCTGGGTAAACCTGATGGTTTCTTTATTCTACCAGATGAAAAAGCGGTAGCTATTTTATCTACACTCCCCATCACCGAATTATGGGGCATCGGGGAAAAAACAGCACAGAAGCTCAATCGGGCTGGTATCTTTACTATAAAACAATTACTCCTGATGCCGGATATTATTTTAGAGGCAATTTTAGGTGAAAATGGCCCCAAATTAAAACTCTTAGCACAAGGTATAGACCATAGTCCCATTAATTGTTCTGAAGAAGTAAAATCAATTGGAAGAGAGATGACCTTCCCGGAAAACATAACGGATCGAGAGAGACTAACAAAAATTCTCTTAGAACTCAGCCAGCATATTGGCTATACTGCACGTAAAAAGGGATATTCAGGTAAAACTATTACCTTAAAAGTCCGCTTTGCTAATTTTAAAACGGTACAAAAATCTACCTCACTTAACTGGTCTACCAATCTGGATGACCTTATCTTTCAGCAAAGCAAAGAACTGTTAAATTCAATTAATATCAAAGAACCAGGGATACGATTATTGGGGATTAAGCTCTCCTCCTTACGGAAGGGGAAACAACCAAAACAGCTCAGTTTTTTAACCCATCAAGATCGGGAAGAAAAATGGAGTAAACTAATTTATTCTGCAGATAAAATTCGAGAAAAATACGGACCATCTTTGATCCAGAGAGCTACTTTGTTGAAATAACCAGGGACTGTGGCAAAAACTACAAATGGATCAATTGAAACTGGGATCCTAAAACAGGATCTTTCCAGACCTCAATTCTGACCGGAAAAGCATCTTTCAATATAGAAAGGTGAGTAATTACCAGAATCTTATCAAAATCATTTTGAATGGCATTGATGGCCAGAATAAGTTTCTGCAGTCCCTCCTCATCCTGAGTCCCAAAACCTTCATCAATTACCAGAGTCCTCAGCCGTGCTCCAGCTCTATAAGTTAACAATTTAGAAAGAGCAATACGGATAGCAAAATCAATACGAAAAGTTTCTCCACCACTATAGAGTTCATAAGGCCTGATACCCATCTCATCATGAATTTTAATATCTAAAGTCTCTTTCACTTCACCACTTTGTAACTCTCTCAGAGATTCAAAACTAACGGTAGTCTGTTCATCAGTTAATCTGGCTAAAATAGCATTGGCTTCCTCTTCCAGCTCAGGTATGGTATTTTCAATAATCATAGCTGGTATACCATTTTTGCCAAAGGCGATAATTAGCTTCTCATAAATCTCTTTTTTAGATAATAGTTTTTGTTGTCTTTCTGCAATATTTTGTTGTTCTTTTTGGTATTGCTCAATTTTAGTCAACTTTTCTTGGCTTGCTCCCTTTTTTAAAAACAGTTGGTCTTGCTCTTTCTGTAATTGTACTAAAATTTTTTGTTGCATCGCCATGGTCTTTTCTAAATCAGGTAATTCTACCACCTTCTTAGTTAATGTTTCATAGCTCTGTTCTAATTGGTCTATACTTGCTTTTTTATTCTTAAGCAATTGACTTATTTCTAATTTTTCCTCTTCTAAATTGGTCAATGATTTTTTAGCTTCTAATAATTTTTCTCTTTGTAAAGGAACCTCTTTTAATGCTTCTAATTTCTGGCTAATCGCCAGGTATTTCTGATCACTGTAATTTTGTTCCTTAATCTGTTTTTCGATTTCAGATAATTTTTCTCTTTCTTGCTGGGCAAACTTATTCTGACTAATCTGCACTTGAAGGGACTTTATCTTCTGCTCTAACTCCTTCAATTGCCTGGCAGCATTCTCTGCCTCTTTAACCATTAAATAGCAGGTGTTGAGTCTATTTTGAATTTCATCCTTTTTTGGTAATTCTTGCTGAATTTTTTTCCATTCCTGTTGTAAGATATTCTTTTTATCGGTTAATTGTAGGTTCTCTTTACTCAGTTTCCCAATTTCCAGTTCATTCTTCTTAATAGTCTCTCTTAAGTTTATCTTTATTTTTTCCTTTTTCTGCTCATCAAGCGGTGATTGACATAAGGGGCAAGCCTTCTGGGTGCCCTCCCTGAGCAGATTAATTTTTTCCTCATCTTTTTCTATTTCCTCTTGTAATCTCTTAATCTGGTTATGATTACTTTCCAATTTTATATTGATTAAATTACCTTCCCGTTCAATCTGTTCTTTTTTAACTATTAAAGCGTTTAATTGGTTTAATTGTAATTCCAGATTACCTATTTCCTGTTTCACCTGAGCTAAAGAATTTACTTTATCCTGCACTTCACGATACTTTTCTCTATTTTGTTCTAATTGAACTAAAAGATAGTTTTTACTATTGGCAATCTCATTTTCTACTTCTCTTTTCGCCTTCTCTAATTCTCGATATTTCTGCATCAGAGCTAACAGCTGCTGGCTCTGTTGAGATAAATCTAAATACTCATCATAAGCAGATAAAATTTCCTTCTCCTGTGATAATATGACCTGGTAATTATTAATTCTTTCTGCTATCCTTTTTTTTCTTCTCTCATACTCCGACAATTCTTTTTGTTCCTTTTTTATGCTAACCTTCAATTCTTCTGCTTTTTGCTGATCATAATAAAGTTTATTATATTCTTTCTCTAACTGCTGTATAGTCTCCTTTTTTTCACTAATGCTTAACTTTTTTTCTTGTTCTTCCTGTTCCATTAATCTAATTTCGTTTAATACTGAATTTTTCTGAGCAACTTCCTTACTAATTTGCTCCAACCTGCTCTGGAAAGCAATAATCTCTTTTTCTACCTCTCGCATATGCTGGCGTGCCAGTACTGAAAGTGCTTCATAATGGGAAAGACCCAATACTTCAGCTAAAATCTCTTTTCGTTCCCGGGCACTCTTACGGGTAAATTCATCAACTCTTCCCTGTAAAATGAAGGCAGAATTAATAAAAGTATTATAGTCCATTCTTAATAAACTATTAATTCTCTCTTGAGTCTGACGAATAGAAGGGGCAGACAAGGAAATAAAATCATTCTTTTGTGAATCAAATACCTGTAACTCAAGTTCACTATGATTCTTATTTCTTATAATAGAAAATTTTCTAATAATACGATATCGTTCTCCTTCCAAATCAACAATCAAATCAACCCACATCTGGTTTTCTCCTATTTTTAATAATCCCCTATCAGCCTTTTTCTCCTCATGTGCTTTTCTACCCTCACCCCATATAGCCCAGGTCAG
>JAGPKD010000153.1 GCA_018054125.1 Candidatus Oleihabitans oleiphilus
ATTAATAGCCTAAATGGAATAACATCTCATCCCATGAGGTATCCTGAGAAAAATTAGTATAATTATAATAATTATCATAACTGTAATAAGGAAAATAGATGGAAAGACCATGGGAATTCTTCACACTACTACCACAATAAGTATTGCTGATTATGACCCTACTGGATTGCAAGGTTTGATTTATCTGGTTAGCTGTCTGTAAAACCTGGTTACTATAGGTATAGTCCTCCAGTTTAATGACAAAGTCCTTTAAATCGATATATTCAAGCCCTTGACTGGAGTTGTAATGTTGTGTTATATTCCTGGCCTCTCGATATTTATTTTTGGGTGTGGTATGGTCATTTATAATCTGGTTAGCTAAAACTGAAATGTCTCCTGCCAAAAGGTCTATCCCGGCTAAGTCAACCGCCGAAAGAGTAACACCGCTTGCAGAGCCAGAATATTGTCGGTCATAGCAATTTACAATCTCAGAGGCAAATTGCCTACTAGATTGGTCAGGATTAGCCACTAAACTTTCTAGTATACAATCATACTGCCAGCCGTCAGGAGGAATGGAAGCCTCAGAGGCAACCATTATCTGAGCACAATCTTTTATCTGGTAGGCAACTTCTACCATAGCCATATAACAGGCATCCATACCAATAATATCAATTTTTTTACCTAACAGGCTCTGGACAAAAGTAAGGGCTTCTTCCAATTGAGGCATGGTGATTTTACTATTAAGACCAAAATTATAATCCCAGCAGATATCTTTACTTACCCCTGCACCTGGGGAACGGAAACCACCACCATGATTCCAGAGAACCAGCATATAACGCTCCGCAGGATATCTTTGAATAGTCCATTGAGCAAAATCTTTTAAGGTTTCCACATCCCCCATATTTTGCTCTCCCAAATCAATTAAAAGTCTCGAATGAATAATATTGGTATTCATATCCTGGGTAACATAATAACGACGAGTAGTAGTCCAGTTGCCATTACTAAAATCATCATAAATGCCCATACCATAATTACTCAAGGTACGGAAAGGAATCCGATCCATCTGCACTACAATATTTACTTCTTCCGTAGAGCCAACCAGCTCCATTTCATTAATATCCTGAATCCCCACCGTTTCTAAATCATTGCCGGCAGCAAGATAGACCATCACAGTCCATTTTGCCTCCTCCTGGGGAAAGGGTGGAAGGAGCTGACATCCAGAAAGAATAATTGAAAAAAATAAAACGATAATCAGGAAAAGATAATTACCAATAGGATTTTTCTGTTTTTTGATATTCATTACATACCTCTACACTTCTATAATCTTTTTCAATTCATTTTTTTTATTAGTATACTTAAGAAACCCTGAAATTCAGATAAAGGTAATATTTATCACCCTCACCTTTCCTCTCCCTTCTAAGGGAGAGGAATTTAAAACAAGCAAACTTTTTATTTTTTCTATAATAGCCAGAAGCTTTCCCATTTTGTCATTGCCAGGAGCCAATTCAGTAATAAGTAACCAGTAATAAGCAATAGGCAAACTAAATTCCAGATAATAACGACCAACGACTAACAACCAGCGACTAATTTTAACGGCATACCTTATAGTAATACTATATACTATACTATTTTTTTGTCATTGCGAGGAGCAAAGCGACGAAGCAATCTCATCCACTCCTACCCGCAGGATTAGCAAAAAAGTTTTTAGTTTACAGTTCACTGTTTATATGGCAATACTTGTATTTTACCATTAATTGAACTATTTTTATAGATTAAAATTTACTTTTGGTAATATATGTTAGAGCACAACTTTTGATTATAACTCGAGGATTTCATTTTTTGGTTTTAATTAATGGAGGAAATGAGTGAATGAGATTACCATGACCGAAAAAGGTAATATAAATTTTCTGCTTGCATTATTATGTTAAATCCTTTAAAATTAAATAAGATTTACAATAATAAATGTGCTAATGAATGAATTTTAAAAAAGGAGGAAAGAATTAATGAGAAGAACAACTTTCAAGAATGCCTTTTTACTAATCTTGATTGTTTCACTCTTATCTATTGGATTAATTGGATGTGTCGATATCATAATACCAACAACTGGAACTGTTAAAGTAATAATAATGGATGATTACTATTCATATGATGTTTATATGGATGGTCAATATTTAGGCACAACTCCAAAAGTTGACATCTATTCAAATAGTGAAAAAACCTTCTACGATATTCCAATAGGGCTTCATGAATTCTATGTGAGAAGTACAGATAATAAGTATGAGGGGTGGAAAGAACAAACTATTTTTTCTGGATATAATACTGTAGAAATATATACAGATTATATATAATATATTAGAATTACTTGTCTCAACTTCCATTTAAGCTAAGAATATGTGTCAGGGGACGGTTCTTTTGACACTAGTCAAAACTGTCCCCCCCCGTATTATTTCTGCTCACTTCTATTTATTATACTGAAAACTGCGAACTGACCACTTGTACTATAGAAATATCTGAAAATCCTCTTATTATTCTTACAGTATCAAACAATATAGCATACCCGTTATACTTTATACCATTTATTATTTATACTATTTGGTCATTGCGAGAGTGCCTCTAAACTAATATTTAGAGGCAGGCGTGGCAATCTCATACCATTATTGCCCTCATCTTTAGTCTGAAAACTGATAACTTTTTTATAATTCTGTGGGTAGAAGTGAAGGAGATTGCTTCGTCGCTTTGCTCCTCGCAATGACAAAATCGCAATGACAAAATCGTACACCGTATTACGTATAACGTATACCATTACGAGATATTCAGGGGAAGCGTCCCCTGAAACCCCTCATCATCACCCTCACCTTACCTCTCCCTTCTAAGGGAGAGGATTAGAGATTTAGTACGAAAATATATTGTTTCTTATTTAAAAAGAGTATTTTATAGTATCAGAATTTTTATGAAATTCCGATACTAAAATATAGTCGTTTGTTGTTGATCGTTGGTATTGGGTATTTAGTTTGCCTATTGCTTATTACTTATTACTGATTACTCATTACTGAATTAGCTTACTTAGTCTGAAAACTGATAACTGGAAACCTTTCCTCTATAAATAATGCGGGTAGAAGTGAAGGAGATTGCTTCGTCGCTTTGCTCCTCGCAATGACAAAATCGCAATGACAAAATCGTACACCGTATTACGTATAACGTATACCATTACGAGATATTCAGG
>JAGPKD010000154.1 GCA_018054125.1 Candidatus Oleihabitans oleiphilus
TAAAAAGTAAAATCTGAGGTAATCAGGTTTTAGATAAGGTTTGGAGTGCTTCCAATTGGGAAGGCTTATCAAGGTCCAGAGCTATTTCGGGTTCAGCCAGTATTGCTTTTCCTGTATATCCTTTTAAATAGTGAGGAGCCATTTTTTCCAAATCTCTGATGGAAAGATATTTCTTGAGATATTTAACAGCTATTCTGCTTCCTAAAATAGTGGCCATTTTAAGAGGGTGTTTACGAAAAAGAATGAATTGTTCAATAATAGAGGCACAGTCTATTATCACTTTTGGATTTATAAAAAATAGATTACCCCCGGTAAAAGAGCCCTCCACCAGGTTAGCGTAAATTCTTCTTAATTCTGGGTAAGGAAACAAATTAAGATAGGAATCTTTATTGATAATGGCATAATAAATATCAAAACCCGGCTGGGCGAGACAATCTTCTATAAAATGGTCAATATGTCTGCTTAAGACCAGAGGAAGATCACAGGTAATAATCAAAATATGTGATTCCTGCTGTAAGAAAGGGATACTTTTTTTTAAGGTATCCATAACCGTAGCGCCCGAGGGGACCATGACGCCTGATTGAGCATCTAATACTTGATGAACTTCTGGAGGAGCAGCTATATATAGTGTGGAAATATAGCTGGCATTATTTAATTGATCTATCATATGGTAGATAATGGGGCGGGGAGAAATGGTATCAATAGTCATTAAAGCTTTATATTCCTGGCCAGTCATTTTTTTTAAGGCTGGTTTACTTTTTCCACCCGCCAATAGTAGAGCTTTATATTTTTTATTTACTTTCATTTCCATATCATTTTTGTTTTTTGGTATTTTTTTATTGGATTAGCTCTTATACAGCCAAATTTATGGTAATATAATACATAATAACATATAATCAGCATTTCGGTAATCTTAAAAATACCCTTAGAAAAATAAATACTCCTTAGGGGGTCTGAAGATAACCTTTATAATTACCTAAAATCATAGCCAGTAGAAGTGAATGAGATTGCCACGCCTACCCCTAAACTGATGTTTAGAGGCAGGCTCGCAATGACGAAAAAAGAAATAAGGCTATCACTGACCGAAAAGAAAAAGTTCACCCACTATAAAGAAAAGGAAGTTTTGGCCAGAACAAAAAAGAGTGGGAATTAAGTAATATTAAAAAAAGAAGCTTTTTATAATATATTTATGGTTTCCTAAGTAAATTGGGCTAATAAACAATTATTTGGAGTAATAAAAGAGGGGATTAAGTGAGTAAGATTTCTATTAAAGCAAAGACTGAACAAAACTGTTTTTATTATGTAACAGCAGAAACAGTAATGGGGTGGATAGGAATAGCAGCAAACGAACAAGGTATAATTAAATTGATATTACCGGAAAGATGCCCAGAAGATGTTTTAGCTAAATTAAGCAGTCATTTTCAATCCAGGGGACTGCTTTTCAGGGCAGATGAACAATTTTCTTCGCTGGTAAAGAGAATTCAGGCTTATTTCGAGGGCAAACCGATAGAATTTGTTAGGGAAAAGGTTAATCTTTCTGGTTGTACTCTTTTTCAAAGGAGAGTTTTATTAAAAGCTAAAGAAATTCCCTATGGAGAAGTAAGGAGTTATCGCTGGTTAGCTGAACAATCTGGTTATCCTCGAGCTTATCGAGCTGTCGGGGGTGTAATGAGGATAAATCCTGTTCCTCTTATTATTCCCTGTCATCGCCTTATCGGAAGTAAAGGACAACTGACTGGTTTTTCTGCCTTTGGAGGGGTGGGTATGAAAAGAAAAATGCTTACTCTGGAAGGAGTTTCCATAAAGGATAACCAGAAATTGTAGTATTATGATACTGGAGCAATATTTATGGCCGGAATATGGCAATGGGAATTGGAATTCATTCAAAATATTCAGCAAGTTCAATCACCCACTTTAAATGGAATTTTTATTTTTATTTCCTCACTTGGTAGTGAGTTATTCTATTTAATTCTATTCCCATTTTTACTCTGGTGTATTAATTTTAAATTAGGTATCCGTGTAGGCATACTCTTTCTAATTTCTGTTTATGTAAATATTTTATTAAAATCAATATTTCAGATGGTAAGGCCTTTTGACTTTCTTCCTGCCCTACAGCTCATTTCAGCAGAGGGGTTTGGTTTCCCCAGTGGACATGCTCAATCTTCTATATTGGTATGGTGTAGTCTTGCTCATTGGAGCAAGAGGAGAATTCTCTGGTATTTAGCCTTTCTGCTATCTTTTTTAATTGGGTTTTCTCGAATTTATTTAGGTGTTCATTTTCCCCATGATGTAATAGGGGGTTGGTTGATAGGCGGATTTATTTTTTATCTTTATCATTATTTACTTATACCACATCTTCAGTTGAGGCAGTTGAGGGAAAAGTCTATTCCAGATACTCAAGATTTTAAGAAAAAAATTATTTTGGTTAGTTTATTTCCTATTCTGGTGATTATTTTCCCGGCTGTTGATATAATAAAAATAATAGGTATCCTAACTGGCGTGGGATGGGGTTTAGTTATAAATAGTCATTTTATTCGCTTTCAGGAGAAAGGGGGCACCTTAGCTCAGAGATTGTTACGTTTTGTACTGGGGATGTCAGGTATTATTATAATTTATTTTGGATTAAAAATATTATTTCCCGAAGAAGGTCAAGCCCTTTATCAGCTCTGGCAGTTTATTCGTTATGCGCTACTTGGCTTATGGATAGCTGCTGGAACACCCTGGCTATTTTCCAGATTAAAGTTAGCAGGGGGGCTGAATAATTGAAATATATGAATAGGAACAGAGATATTTCTGTTTCTCATTTGGTAATTTACTCTTTTCTTTTTTTATTGCTAGCGCTATTAATTTTTACTTTATCGGCAACAGCCCATGTTTATGTTATTAAGGATAAACAAGGCAATGTGGTTAGAGTTACTAATCAGTATCAGATGCTAAAGAAAGAAAAGGACTCAGGTTTTACCATTACTATCTTAATAGAAGATAAGAAAGAACAAAAGCAGGTTGCTCAGTTTAAAAAATATGATTTTAAGGAGAAAATAGATTGGGTAAAGGTTAAGGCTACCGCACAAATAATTGAGCAAAATTTAAAAAATAGCACTGAGCAAAAGCTTCCTCTCCCGGTTTATCAGGTTCTGGCTACTGCCTATACTCCTGATGAGAGGTGTTGTGCCCCTTATGCTGATGGTTATACTG